>ONLM01000173.1 GCA_900318695.1 uncultured Eubacteriales bacterium
AGAATCGGTCGTATCATTTTGAGAAGTCTGGAAGAACGCAAGGACAATCAGGTAAACGTTTGCGCCATCAACCTGCACCATGCCGATCACGAGCAGATGGCATATCTTCTGAAATATGATTCTGTATTCGGCCGTTTTAAGGGTGACGTCGAAGCGACAAAAGACGGTATTCGTATTAACGGAAAGGACATCAAGGTATTTCACGAGGATGATCCGGCAGACATCAACTGGAAGAGCGTCGGTGTTGAATACGTTATTGAAAGTACGGGCAAGTTCATTCAGCGGGAGGACTGCGAAAAGCACTTTAAGGGCGGTGCAAAGAAAGTCATTCTGACTGCGCCTGGAAAGGGCGGTATTCCAACCTTTGTTATGGGTGTAAATGAAGATACCTATGATCCGTTTACGATGGATATCGTTTCCAATGCCAGCTGCACCACCAACTGTCTTGCTCCTTTAACCAAGGTCATCAACGACAAATTCGGCATCGAGAAGGCGCTTATGTCCACGATCCACGCCTCCACATCCAAGCAGAAGCCGGTTGACTCCAATGGCGGCCGTGACTGGCGTACCGGACGTTCCGTTTTTAATAACATCATTCCTTCCACTACAGGTGCGGCCAAGGCCGTTACCAAGGTTATTCCGGAGCTGGAGGGCCGTATGACCGGCATGAGTTTCCGCGTGCCTTGTAATGACGTTTCAGTGGTTGATCTGACTGCAGAGCTCAAAAATCCGGCAAGCTATGAAGAAATCTGCATGGCCGTAAAGGAAGCCGCCGAAGGCAGTATGCGCGGTATCATTGAGTACAATACCGATGACCTTGTCAGCGGCGATATCCGCGGTAACTACAACACCTGTATTTTTGACAAAAAAGCCGGCATTATGCTGGATGATAAGTTCGTAAAGCTGATTGCCTGGTATGACAATGAATGGGGCTACAGCAATAAAGTAATCGATCTTACAATTCACGTTGCCATGACAGACCGCATCGCTGCAAGAAATGCAAAGGGAGACGGTGCTGCCAATGTGGCGGAAGCACCAAAGGCCTGATTTTTTCAATCGTCGATGCCGAACCGATCCGGCAGACTGATTCATTCCATATTCCGGATCCGTTTGATCACAAGCAAAGAGACCCCGGTGGGGCTGTTCCGATTTCATTCGGAGCGGGCCACACCGGGGTCTCTTCCTATGTGAATTATATGAGGATAAAAGAAGAATACAAAAATCTGTTGTTTACTTTCCGAAAACCTGCTCCTTGAGCTTCTTTCCGGTCGGTGTTGCAGCCAGTCCGCCGGCTGCGGTTTCCTTTAAAGTGGCTGACATCTGGTCGCCGACTTCCTTCATGGCGCCAATGCACTCGTCTACCGGAATTTTCAGGTCAATACCGGCCAGAGCCATATCCGCAGAAGAATACGCGATCACAACGCCGGAAGCATTTCGCTTGATGCATGGAATCTCTACAAGTCCGGCAACCGGGTCACATACAAGGCCAAGCTGATTGATTACAGACATGCCGAGTGCATTCGCACACTGCTCCGGTGTACCGCCCTGAATCTCTACCAGCGCTGCGGCTGCCATACCGGAGGCACTGCCGCACTCTGCCTGACATCCGCCCTGTGCACCGGCAATGGATGCCACATTGGCAATGACCATGCCAAAGGCTGCTGCCGTAAAGATCGACATAACGATATCCTTTTTGTCTACGCCCTTCTCCTTGTACATCGGAATCAGGCATCCCGGAAGAATACCGCAGCTTCCAGCCGTCGGAGTCGCAACGATGCGTCCCATGGCAGCATTACAGTTTGACACGGCAAGCGCTGTCGCAACAGCCTTACCCATAAACCCGCCCATGATCGGTGATTTTGCAGCGTACTGCGTCATGGCATAGCCTTCACCGCCGGTCAGTCCGGATGTGGACTTTCTGCCCGGCTGCTTTCCCCATTCTGCGGATTCCACCATGACATCGAAATTACGCTCCATCTCATCATAGAGTTCCTGCTCGGTTTTTCCCATTTCGTGGGCCTGATCCTCCAGGCAAACCTCACTGATTTTACGTTTGCTCTTTTCAGCGAGCTCAACTAATTCCTGTATTGACTGATATGAAATCATGTTTACCCCTCTCAGATCGCACGGATCATAATTGCATTGTCGATATTTTCCATCTTCTTCAGATCATCAATGAGCTGTGCCGGTGGAAGCTGGTCGATCTCAATGGTCATCAGTGCCTGACCGCCCTTTTCCTTACGGCTCAAACGGAAATTACCAATGTTCAGATCGCCGTAACGCCAGTACATAAGATTGGTGACATTGGCAATCACACCCGGTGTATCCTTATGAAGCACCAGCAGCGTATTGCTGTCACCGGTAAAATTCACTTCCATACCGTCGATTCGGTCAACACGGATATTTCCGCCGCCAATGCTTGCGCCCTCGACCATACCCTTGGTTCCATTGTCCAGAACATAGGTTACACGGGCGGTATTCGGATGCGCACCTGAAATATCCTGCGGTACGAAGGTATAATGAATGCCCCGCTCGGTAGCAATCTTCATGGCATCACGGATTTCCTCACTCCAGCTATGATATCCCATGATACCGGCCAGAAGTGCACGATCTGTGCCATGACCCTGAAAGGTTCTGGCAAAAGAGCCGGATAACTGAATGGTAAGCTCCTTGATCTGGTGATCTCCTATTACCTTATTGACTACTCGTCCCAGACGGCAGGCACCTGCCGTATGGGAGCTGGATGGTCCGATCATAACCGGGCCGATGATATTAAAAACATTCATGATACTCTCCTGTGTATTACCTTAACGTTCGATTGTATTTAGTATACCGCACGTCTCGAAAAGCCTAAAAAAAAGATTTTTAGCTTCCATATAAATTAACTTCCATGTCTCTAAAATGGAAACGAGTTCAAGGAAAACTCCCTGAACTCGAATCTTATAGGTGATCAGCTTTTATGGAAGTGCATATACTTAAGCTACTGCCTCTGCCTCATCCTTCTTAAGAATGAAGTGCTTGTAGATATGATCGACTACAACACCGATGGCATTATCGCCGGATACATTACAAGCAGTTCCGAAAGAATCCTGTGTGATGTAAAGGGCAACCATAAGTGCACAGATTGGGCCGTTTGGATCGCCGGCTTCCTTACCGAATACCATGTAAAGGAAAGGAAGAGCCGTCATAATGGATCCGCCCGGAGCGCCCGGAGAAGCAACCATGGCAACACCCAGCGTCATGATGAACGGAATAACGGTGCCAAGGCTGATTGGAAGATCATGCATCAGACATACAGCGGTAGCACAAGCTGTAATGGTGATCATAGAACCACACATATGAATGTTTGCGCAAAGAGGTACTACGAAGTTACGGATCTGCGCACAAACACCATCCTTTTCAGCGCACTGAAGATTTACAGGGATGGTTGCTGCAGAAGACTGTGTACCGATCGCTGTGGTATATCCAGGAATCTGATTCTTCATCATAGCAAGCGGATTCTTATGAGAAAGAGTACCTGCAACGGTGAACTGAATCAAAAGATAGCAAAGGTGCATAAGGATTACTACCAGGAATACCTTCCAAAGAATTCCAAGGATCGTGAAAGTCTTACCGGAGTAAGTCATATCTACGAATGTACCGCAGATGTAAAGAGGAAGAAGTGGAACAATTGCCTTCTGAAGAACATTGTCAATGATGGCTGCAAAATCCTTCATGCAGTTGTAAAGAGAATCTCCTACTGTCTTGCCACGAAGAGTAGAAAGACAAAGACCCATCATAAAGGCCAGAACAACGGCAGACAGCGTATCGATCAGCGCCGGAATGGAAATGGAGAAATAAGTTCCGACGGTTGCATCTGCCGTAGCCTGGATCTTCTCTAAAGCGTCCGCTGACATAAAGTGCGGAAACAATGTGCTGGAAATAACATAAGAAGCGCTTCCGGCAATCAGTGTTGAGCCGTAAGCAAGAGCAACGGTAATAAGAAGAAGTTTACCGGCGCCCTGTGTAAGATCGGCAATACCCATGGTAACATAGGCAACGATCATCAGTGGAATAACAAATTTCAGGAATGTACTGAAAATAGATGATACGGTAACGATGGTCTTGCAGAACCAAAGCGGCATGAACTGTCCGATCAGGATGCCGACAATAATCGCAATAATAAGCTTCGGCACAAGACCGAGTTGTTTCTTTTCTTTCATACTAATTAAACCCTCCAATAGGTGCATAAAGCACACTTCCCCTGTTCAATTTTTTCGAACAACAGGGGTTTTAAACCCTTATCGCCTTATTTCCTGCATTACGGCAAATAAGAGATTAAAACTGAGAGGGTGGCCACCGCTCGTCGTTTATATGATAACTATAACCACATTATATGCTTTTGTTAAATTCATAGTTTTCAACTTAACCATTAAGATTTATAATAGTTGTGCATCAAAAAATACACTGCGCATTGTATTTTATCAAATACTACGCCGTTTTTCAGTTTTCCGCGGATCCTTTTCCCATTTCGGAATTCGTTTCGGAATACATTCCGGATTCGCATTTTCCTGCCCCTGCCGCAGGATTTTTTTGTAAAATCGGCTGCAAATTCTCACAAAGATAAAGGGGTGTTGTATCATGGAAATCCGACAGTTGATCACATTTCAGAAAGTGGCGGATTTAGGAAATTTTTCAAAGGCGGCAGAAACATTGGGATATTCCCAGTCCGCTGTTACCGTACAGATTGCACAGCTTGAAAAGGAATTCAATGTCCGCCTGTTTGACCGTTTTGGAAAAAAGGTAGCCATCACACCGGCCGGAAAGCAGCTTTTAAAACGGGCCGACAACATTTTAAACCAGATCGAGAATCTCCGTTCCGATCTCGGCGGAGAAAGCTCCCATGAGCATTACCTCCACATCGGCGCGCTGAACTCGCTCTGCAGCTTTCCGGTTTCTCACGTTATGGAAGCGTTTCTGAAGAAACATCCGGACTACCACGTTAAGATTACACGGGATTCTCCCAGCAATCTCATTACCATGATGGAAAAGAACGAGGTCGATATCATTTACATCCTGGATGCCCTTCGTGCCGATGTGCACTGGAAGCGGGTTCTGGAGAAAAAAGAGCCCATCGTTTTTGTCTGCAATGTGGATTCTCCTCTTTGCAAGAAGGAGAATCTGGCACTGGAAGAGATCATTCACGAACCGTTTTATCTCACAGAAAAAGAGGACAACTACCGCCATGCCCTCGACCAATATTTGGCCATGGAAGGATTTTCCATTAATCCTCTCATGGAAGTCGGTGACACAGAAGTAATTGTCCATATGATTCAGGCAAACCAGGGTGTTTCCTTTTTGCCGTATTTCGCAGTGCAGAAGCATATTAAAGAAGGCAAGCTTGCTCTGCTGCCGATCTCCAATTTCTCTCTGAACATGCATCATCAGATTTTTTATTATAAAGATAAATGGGTAACCGACGAGATGCTGGAATTTATCCGAACTATTGAAGCGGAATTGCTGTAAAAAGTCTCGCCGCAAGCTCTGCCATGCCGCATCCTGCCATAATGGCAATGGGATTCCACTTCGTTTTCCGAAGAAGGAGCAGCGCCGCAAGGAAGTACACTACGATGCGGAGCTGAATGTTGTGCCCTGCAATGTAAACGACATTCTCCCGTGACTCCAGTACCGCCGGCACGAGAATCTGGAGCCCGGCCGCAAAGATCAGCGCCACAACCGCCGGACGAAGTGTCTTCAGCACTTCCTGCAGCAACGCCAGCCTCCGATATCTTGTATAAAGAAAGGCCAAAATAGTTACGAGAATGCAGGAAGGCAGAATGTCTCCTATCGTGGCAATGACTGCACCCGGGATGCCGGCAACCTGGTTGCCGACGAAGGTGGCCGCATTGATGGCGATCGGCCCCGGTGTCATTTGCGAAATGGTCACAAGGTCCGTAAAGCTCTGCATACTCATCCAATGATATTTATCGATGACCTGTGCCTGAATCAGCGGCATGGCGGCATAACCGCCGCCAAAGCTGAAGGCACCAATCTGAAAAAAGGCCCAGAAGAGTTCTACATATATCATTTCTCTTCCTCCTTCTTATCGCAGGCTTCTGTTTTTTCATGTCGTACCATGTACATCGTACGAATCACACCCACTAAAACCGTCCCCAGAATGATGAAGATGGCATTGATCTTCCATATATAATTCAGAAGAAAAGCCAGCACCATCACCAGAATCAGTATGCCGTCGCGGCCTTTTACAATGCCGCTTGCCATATCCCATACAACAGAAATAATGACTGCACTGACACCGGCCGTCATTCCTTCGAGTATGGCCTGCACAAAAAAGTTATCCCGAAAAACGGTATATGCAACCGAAATAAGGCTCAGGATCCCGAATGGCGGCAGCACCGCTCCCAGGACCGATACCAAAATCCCCGGAACGCCGCCCAGCTTATACCCTACCACGATGGCGCCATTGACCGCGATGGGTCCCGGCGAAGATTGAGCGATTGCCACAAAATCAAGCATTTCTTCCTCATCGATCCAGTGAAGTTCATCGACGAATTTCTGCTTTAATAAAGTGATAATGACATAGCCTCCGCCGAAAGTAAAACAACTGAGATATAACGTCGAAAAAAAGAGCTTTCGAAGTATCACTCCGCGGGAGAGTTTATGCTCTTCTTTCTGTCCGATTTTCTTTTCCGTAAGCTTCCCCTTTCTCTTTTCTTCATTTATACGGTGCCTGCCGCATCATCCGCTCACATCCTGCCTCGTCCGCGTCCGCAAAGGATTCCTGCCTTTATCGCACAGCATCCATCTGCCGCAGGACTCCGGCTTATTCCAGTGTTTTCAGTACCTGATAGAGGTGCGCCACCGGAAGGCCGACTACCGTGTTATAATCTCCTTCAATTCCCCGGATAAACTTTCCGAAAGCCCCCTGAATGCCGTAGGCTCCGGCTTTATCCATCGGTTCTGCAGAATTTGCGTAGGTCCGAATCTCCGCATCACTCATTTCATACACATGCACATCCGTCTTTTCCACAAAGGACTCGGCCGTGCCGTCATGCACCACAGCAACACCGGTGAATACCTGATGCTTCCGCCCGGCAATCATACGAATCATCTCATACGCTTCTTCATGACTTTTCGGTTTTCCAAGGATTTTTCCATCCACAGCCACAACCGTGTCAGCGCCAATGACAACCGGCCCCTTCACAGCTTCCGCATTTTCCGACTGCCGTGCCCCTGTCTTCTCCGTATGATGCGCAGCAATGTCTCCGGCCTTCTGTAATGCAAGTTCACGCACCACTTCCGCCGGATCCGAAGAATGAATACACTCCTCCAGATGGCTCGGCTCCACCTCTGCTTCCACGCCGATCTGCTGCAAGAGCTGAATTCTCCGCGGTGACTGGGACGCAAGAATAATTTTACGATTCATATGTTCTTCTCATGCCTTTCTTTTTCTTCTCATTACAATCCCAAAAAGCCAAACAGAATCAGTCCGGCGACACCGCTAAAAATGATGACCCGCGGAATGCTCTGTTTAAACCGGATAAATAAAATCATATCCACTACGCCCAGAATAACGCTTACATAATTTATCGCATCTACGCCACTCATTCCCGGACGAACATAGTTGGTAAGCGACAATGTCGCAAGAACACCGGCAACCATACCAATGCAGGCAGGCCGTATGCCGGTAAGCAATCTCTGCATCACGGTACTTTTCTGCCATTTTTCGAAAAACACCGCCGCAAGTGCACAGACCGTCAATGTCGGTGTCAGCACGCCAAGATTTGCAAAAACGGCACCCAGAACGCCTGCGGCTTTCATGCCGGCAAAGGACGCACAGTTCAGTCCCAGAGGGCCCGGCGTCATTTCTGCAATTGCCACGATATCCGAGATTTCCGAAGAATCCATCCAGCCATGCGCACTCATTTCGCTGGAAATGAGCGGAATCATCGAAAGACCACCAAAGCTGGTAAAGCCGATTTTCAAAAAAGACCAGTATAACTGTAATAAAACAAGCATTACTTTCTTCCCTCCGCGTCCGGTTTTTCCATACGAGCGGCATCCGCCGTTCTCATTTCATCCGAATTCCGTACCTTGCTTCCGGTCGGCTTCTCCGTCTCCTTAAGCCCTTTTTTCTCATAAAAGGAAGAAATCAGCCAACCGGCAATACCACCGATGATGACAAGATAAACACAGTTCACGTTCAGGAAAAGATATAACACGGCTACAAGCACGGTTACGGCATAACAAGGCGGATATTTAAAAGCCCCATTTACCATTTTCCAGGCTGCTACGGCAATGATCGGAACTACCGCGCAGCGGACTCCCATCATTGCCGCCATAACCCATATATTTGTTTTTACGACCTGATAAAACCCGGCAATCGCAATAAGAATCAAAAACGGCGGAAGAATCATACCGAAAAGGCAAACCGCACCGCCCACATAACCGGCCATACGATAGCCATAGAGCATAGCAATATTGCCGATCATAGTTCCCGGCAGACTCCGTCCTACAGAAGTAAGATCCAACAGGTCTTCATCTGTAATCGTCTTTTCCTTCTCTACATAAAGCTCCTGCATCTGCGCGATAATGCTCCAGCCGCCGCCAAAGGTAAACAATCCAAACTTAAAGAAGTCCCAGAAGAGACGCGGGATACACAGCGTCTTTTTCTTTGCCATTATGTTTTCCCCCTAAATTTCAAAATCTGAAATCATTATAATGTTCCATCGGCGCAACGTATAGCTATTTCTTTTATAGCTTTTATGCATTAAAAAAAGGAACCCTTGCAATCAAGGATTCCTTCATTCTAGAGCGCGAGACGGGAATCGGACCCGCGACCTTCTCCTTGGCAAGGAGACGTAGTACCACTCTACTACTCGCGCATTATTAATGTGCGTTCGACTTTCATTTCTGTGGGGAACGACATTATACAAAAGATAAACATATGATCCAAGAGCAATAACAAGCTTCCCAATCGGTTTATCTTGAATGCCCAGAACCGGAATCGAACCAGTGACACGAGGATTTTCAGTCCTCTGCTCTACCGACTGAGCTATCTGGGCAACGAAGCAGGTGATGAGAATCGAACTCACGTGTTCAGCTTGGAAGGCTGACGTTCTACCATTGAACCACACCTGCAATGTTTTTTATCTCGTGTCCGGAAGAAGTATTTCTCGCGAACACGAGTGATATTCTATAATATGTATCTGCCTTTGTCAACACGATTTCAAAACTTTTTTCAAAAAAATTTTCTTCTTCCTTCCATCATGCAGAAAACCCGCGGAATTCCGCGGGTTTTCCTATTTCACATTCTATTTAATCCTGCTTTTTTTCTTCCGGAATATCATGTTTTCTGAGATCGGCGTAATAAATTTTTCCGGTATAGCCTTGCAGCTGACAGCGGAATAATCCATTCTCCGTATAACGGCTGGTCTGTCCGGCGTTATACCGTATACCATCGGTTTTCAGCATACGCGTGATCTTTACATCATCGGTTATGCCAGTCATCCAGGCCGGAATCTGTAGCACAAATTCATCCGGACCGCAGTTGATCACGATAATGGCAGCCTCCTGCGCCTTCATACGGCCATAAACCACGTAATTGTGACCGGACATGATCCGAATCACAGAACCGGTCCGAAAGACCTCATAATGGCGGTGTACATAGCTTAAATAGTGATGAAACTCGATGAGGTCCAGATTTTCCTTTCCCCATGGATACGGACGACGGCTGTCCGGCTCGGTCCATCCGGTCATGCCCGCTTCATCTCCATAATAAAATGTCGGTGCTCCCGGCCAGGTGAACTGCATCATAGCGCCCAAACGGTACAATGCAACATTGACATTCTGATCCGCCGCATCGGATCCATGTGTGCCAATGCGGCCCACCGTATGGTTAGTCCGGGTCATAAAACGGCTGTGATCATGGTTCGACAACTGGTTCATGGCACCAAGCAGGGAATTTTCCGGCATACGTGCCATGTTATAATTCATAGCATTAAAGAACTGCTTTCCATCACCCCGCAGTGCTTCATTCTCCGAATCCGAATGCTTCTCCATACCGGTCAGGAACCAGGTAATCGGCTCCATAAAGGCGTCGTAGTTCATGACGGTATCCCATTCATCTCCCTGCAGCCACCAGTACGGATCTCCATAATGCTCCGCCAATATGACGGCCTTAGGATTGGCTTTTTTTACGGCCGTGCGGAATCGTTTCCAGAATAAATGGTTGAATTCACCGCTGTGCCCAAGATCCGCCGCAACATCAAGCCGCCAGCCATCGACACAATACGGTGCACTGACCCATTTTTTTGCAATCTTCAGGATCTCATTGCACAAAGCGATGGAACCCTCATAATTCAACTTCGGGAGAGTATCGTTTCCCCACCATTTTTCATAACTGTTGTTATCCGGCCAGGCCGTATCCTCTTCATCATAAAACGAAAAATAGTTGTGATACGGGCTGTTTTTATCCTGATATGCACCGGCTGCATACTGATTCTGATCATCCCGGTAATTATAGAAACCGGATTTGTTCATCCACTTGTTATAAGAACCACAGTGATTGAAGACACCATCCATGATCACACGCATGCCCCGGCGATGGCATTCGCGGACGAAGTCGCAGAAAAACTGGTCGGAAGCCTTCAGATTTTCCGGATCCGTAGTACGAAGACGATACTTGGTTGCAAGCTGATTGTCATCCACATTTCCCGGAACCGCTGCGCCTCCGTCTTTTACGATACAGCCGACATGCGGATCAATATGCTCGTAATCCTGCGTATCATATTTATGGTTGGAAGGAGAAACAAACAATGGATTAAAGTAGATGACTTCTACGCCCAATGACTCCAGGTAATCCAGCTTGTCCCAGACACCCTTTAAATCACCGCCGTAAAAACGGTGTACATCAAAATCCTCAACCGGTGTATCCCAGGAAGAAACTCC
>ONLM01000174.1 GCA_900318695.1 uncultured Eubacteriales bacterium
CAGAAGATATCAGTGAAATTCTGCTTGAGATTTTTGCGTATGCGGCAGAATTTAAAATCGAACGACTGGAAAACATTCGGGAAGATATGCCGACCATGTATGCGTATTTGAAGGAAAATGGTGTAAAAAGTGCCATCGCACTGCCGCTTCGGAACAGAGGACGCATCATTGGTTATGTAGGCATTGTTGATCCGGAGAAAAAGGCATTTGTCAGTGCGAATGTATTTTTCGGAACCCTGACGCGTTTTCTTTCGATTCTTCTGCGAAATCGTGACATGGTGCAT
Source organism: uncultured Eubacteriales bacterium (assembly GCA_900318695.1). Classification (GTDB taxonomy): domain Bacteria; phylum Bacillota; class Clostridia; order Lachnospirales; family Lachnospiraceae; genus Oribacterium. Next base: position 285 of record ONLM01000174.1, read on the forward strand.
AAGCTGGATGTCATTTCTCACCGGGATGCGTTGACCGGTGTTATGAACCGGCGGGCCTATATCGAGGAAAGTACGCATCGGCTTTATCGGCCGACAGCCATTCTTTTTGCGGATGTTAATGGATTAAAGCAGGTCAATGACACTTTGGGACATGAAGAAGGCGATAAGCTGATCCGCAGTGTGGCCAATGTGATGAGCGCGCTCTTTGGAACCGAATCCGTTTACCGCCTGGGTGGAGATGAATTTTTGATTATAGAGGAAACGCCGGATCGTGCAGGCGCGGAAGCATTGGTGAAGAAACTGAAGGAGGGATTTGAACGGGAAAACCTGAGCGTTGCCATAGGACTTGAATTCAGCAATGGTGACGGGGAAGAAATTGATCAGCTGGTTAAGGCAGCAGATGAGCAGATGTACCGGATCAAGGAAATGATGCATCGGGAAATGAAACAGAAAAGCTGAAAAAACAAAAAAGGAAGTTCAAACGAACTTCCTTTTTTCGTGCACCTTCAGGGACTTGAACCCTGGACAAACGGATTAAGAGTCCGCTGCTCTACCAACTGAGCTAAAGGTGCATTTGGTATTTGATGCATCTCGGAGAGGCTTTTTGTTTGCCGCTCTCTCAAGCGCTCATTTAATATACGAAATTCATCTTGGAATGTCAACACAAATTTTGAAAAAAATAAAAAAGTTTTTAAACAGGGAGATTTTGCCGCGAAAAAAGAGACGGTCCGGGCTTTGTGCCCGGACCGGTAAAAGATGGAAATGAATTAACCCATCTTAGCAATCAGCTTAAAAATAGGATTTCCCTTTGCGGAAAACTTTTCCTCATATTCTGTCATAATATTTCCTGCATTCATATTTTCATCATGATGCAGGTCGCGGGTAACGGCTGTAAGTGTCCAGCCTGCGCTTGGAATGGCTTCCAGAGAGAAGTCAAAAAGCATCTCATTGTCTGTCTTAAACTGAAGCTCGCCATCCTTATGAAGGAAGGTCTTATAAATATTCATGAAAACCGGACTGGTAAGACGACGGTTGCCATGCTTCTCCTTAGGCCATGGATCAGAAAAATTCAGATAAATGCGCTGAACCTCTTCCGGGGCGAACACATCGGAGAGAAGTCTGGCATCAATGGAAATAAAGGTAAGGTTGGAAAGATTATGACCGGCTTCCTCCAAAGCTTCTCTTTTTTTGATTGCCTTCAGAAGAACGGTGTCGTAACGTTCAATACCAATATAATTGATTTCCGGATGCTCTAATGCGAGCTGTTCAATGAACTGCCCTTTTCCCATGCCGATTTCAACGTGAATAGGATTTGTATTGCCGAAAAGTTCGGTCCAATGTCCTTTCTGCTTTTCTGGATCGTGGGTTACGGCAGAATGACTTGCCACAAAATCCTCAGAACCGGTGATATGACGTAATCTCATAGTTTTTCTCCTATATTATTAAAAGAATGTTCGATTTTCTTACAATTTACAAAAATGGAAATTATATTCATAATTCGGCCATTTTTTCTTCGTAAACTAAATACAGTGTTAGGTCAAAAAATTCTAACATAGAGCGCCTTTTCTGTGCAAGAGCTTTCTCCCGATACTTGTATTGTACTTCCTATTTGAGTATACTTAAAACAAGTGAATTAAAAGACGAATTTATAAGAAATGTCTTTTACTACGGTAGGGATTGCGCTTCCTTTGGTATAAGGACCCTATATGTAGTATGTGTGTGAAAAGCGCAGAATGGCAAAAGAAATTCTTCCATATTATTATAGAAGAAATGGCAAAACAATAAGCGAGGGTATCGCTTTGAATTAAGGAGGTTCGCGGATGCCAACACCAAGAGAATCCAGCATTTGGGGCAAGATTCGGAAAGAACTGGGAAATGTACAGCAGATGATGCTCGGAGGTCAGTATAATCAGGCCGTGATTACGATCCGGGAGATTCTGAAGGTCCTCGTGCGCATGCAAATCGATCGGGCTGTTCTCGTTTCCAATACCTTGGAAGGCGATATTGATCAGCTTTACGATAATCGGCTTATTTCAGCAGAAACCCGGGATCATTACCATATGCTTCGCAGTTATGGTGAGCAGGCGGATGCAAATCAGCCGGTTTCTGCACAGATTGCCAATGATGCCTTTGCCCTGATCAAGGATGAGCTTTCTGCCTATGTGGACCGTTCACAGGCACATCGAGCAGCGTATGAAGCGGCTCATCAGGATGATATGGCACCGGAAGAAGAAAGCACCGGAGTGAACGGCAATCCTTCCGCTGCCTATCGGGAAGGTGTGGACGCGATGCGTACCGCCAGAATGCAGCGGGAAGAAGATGACGTGGATGTCCCAATGACGCAGCGTCGTTCCTCATCAGGCCGCGGACAGCGCCCGACCCGACCGCTGCGTGAATCCGAACGGATCACCCGTACTTCGGAGCGGAATGTGCAGCGCAGAAATGCCAATGCTGCACGCGCATCCATGAACCGCAGAAACAATCGCTATGGAAGAAGACCACAGCGAAAGGAATTCGATCTCTATAGCATATTAAAGTTTGTGATTCCGGCTATTATTGTGATTCTGGTCATTATATTCATCCGGGTTTTGCTCAATAACACAAAGTCGACATTGGAAACCACGGCGGCACCGCAGACATCACAGGTTGTTGTCGAGACCACGGCGGCACCGGAGACCGTACCGGTGGAGACGACTCCTCCGGAAACCACGGCAGCGCCAACGCTCTGGATGACCACCACGGATGGCGTTCGTGTCCGTGCATCCGCAACCACGGATTCTTCTATTGTAATTATGATCGATGATGCGGGTACACAGGTTACCTATAAGGGAGATGCTCCGGATAATGCAGAATGGGCCGCTGTGGAATACGGCGGAAAGTCCGGATTTATTAAGAAGACATTGCTTCAGTCGGTGGCACCGGAAACACAGGCACAGGCAGGCTGAAAAGGAAAAGATTTACACGATAAGGCAAACAGCCAACCATAAAGTGGAAATAAAAGCAAAATAAAACATGATTACAGCATGTAAATCAAAAGGGAATCGGATGTAAGTCCGATTCCCTTTTATAATGTGCAGGTATTCTGTTCTGAGGAGACCATAGGCAGAGCAGCCGAGGATGTATTCCTGGAAAATTCGGTCTGCCGGTTAAATACGCATTGGCTGCTGTGAATGCACCTTACGGAAACTGTCGATCAAAGCCTGTGCGGCACTGGATAGCGATCTGGAATGGTCGGTTACCAGGCAGAAGGTTCGTTCCGGCAGCGGTTCGTGAAGCTGCAGCTGAATAACCTGATGGCGTTGAATTGCATCCTGGGCCAGCATCTCCGGATAGAAGGCAATGCCCAGGTCGTATTCCACCATAGGCAGCAGCTGATCGGTGGAGGATGCTTCCAGTTCCGGCTGGAAATAAAGATGATGCTTCAGAAAATACTGAATATAGAGCTCACGGGTTCCGGTGTCACGTCCGACACTGATCATCGGATAATTCTGGAGATCGGTAAGTGTCAGAGTTTTACCGTGAAGTTCCAGATAACCGGGACCGGCGATGGGAATTTCACGGAAGCTGTACAAAGGTTCCAGTTCCATCGGTGGTTCGATGTCCAATGGCGTTGTGACGACGGCGAAATCGGCCAGTCCGCTTTTCAATGCCTGTAAGGCACGGGGCGTGGAATGGTTGGAAATACGGATGTTGATGTCCGGATATGTCTTTTTAAACAGGGCAAGCTCCGGAAGCATGACAAGACGAAGTGCATTCTCAGAAGCGGCAATGGTTACACGTCCGGTCTTCAGATGAACATTTTCCAGGATCTCACGCTGTCCGTTTTCCAGCTGTTCAAAGGCAATGGCAACATGCTCATACAGAGACTGTCCGTTTTGCGTCAGTGTGATGCCGCGGTTTCCGCGATGCAGTAATTTACATCCGAGTTCCTGCTCCAGATGGTTCATGGCGCGGGTGATATTAGGCTGGTTGCTGCCCAAAGCTTTTGCTGCGCCGGTCAGACTGCGGGTTGTGGCAACAAAATAGAAAATACGATAATAATCATAGGAAACCATAGGTGAGTTCTCCTTTACGATATCGAGAAAGTAATTGTAGAACATTACACAAATAATAAAAAAATCTTAATATCTTTATAACAGGTTTACTAAACCATGTCAATATGACATAACAGGCATATCAAAAGTGCCGACTTGCATAATAAAATTTGGTCACTATAATATAGGTTGCTCCTAAAAAAGAACAATTTGCCTAGGAGCGATTTCCAAGGATTGGAGGAATTACAGTATGGAACATCTTACTTCGGAACTTCAGGCACAGCTGCAGGTTGATACTGCATTTGTTATTCCTGTGTTCGGAGGAATCAGTGTTGCCGAGTCCACAGTGATTACCTGGGTAATCATGGGCATTCTTACAATTCTGTCGATTTACCTTGGCTCGAATCTTACGGTTCGCAATCCGGGTAAACGCCAGCAGTTTGCGGAAATGATCGTCAGTTGGTTCGATAATTTCTCAAACGGTCTTCTCGGTAAGGATGCAACGCAGTACAGCACCTACATTTCCGTGGTACTGATCTACATCGGACTGTCCAACCTGATCGGTCTCTTTGGCATGAAACCGCCAACCAAGGACCTGAATGTAACTGCGGCATTGTCGATCTGTAGTATTATGCTCATCGAAATTGCCGGCATTCGCAAAAAGGGTACCAAGGGCTGGTTAAAGAGCTTCGCTCAGCCAGTAGCGATCGTTACACCAATCAACATTCTTGAGCTCGTCATTCGACCACTTTCTCTGTGCATGCGACTCTTCGGTAATGTGCTTGGTGCATTCATCATCATGGAGCTTATCAAGATGGTAGTACCGGTAGGTATTCCGGCTATCTTCAGTCTCTATTTTGATATTTTTGATGGCCTTATTCAGGCATATGTTTTTGTTTTCCTGACCTCACTGTATATTCAGGATGCGGTAGAGTAACCGCAGGAAGAAGGACGGAAACGTTCTTAAAAGGTGAAAAAAGAAAACGAAAATTAATAGAACTTGTAAAATTGTTTTGTATGTTTTTAAAGGAGAAAAAATTATGAGTATGACAGCAATCGGCGCAGGTATGGCAGCATTGGCATGTTTAGGTGCAGGTATTTCCATTGGTATGGCAACCGGTAAGGCAGCAGAGGCTATCGCAAGACAGCCGGAAGCAGATTCCAAGATTATGAGAATCCTTCTTCTTGGTTGTGCCCTTGCCGAGGCAACCGCTATTTACGGATTCGTACTTGGTATCCTTGTTATTTTCTTCCTTAAGTAAACAGAAAGCTTTTCATAAAGCGTAACGGCGAAGGCATGAAATATGATTCCAAAGAATGCCCGGGACAGTGAATGGAAACCGGATAGATGACAGATGGAATAAGGTATTTCTGCGGAAGCCGGAAAAACAAAAAGGAGAAAACGAACATGTTAAGACTGGATATCAATTTAGTATTCACTATATGCAACCTGCTTTTTCTGGTTTGGCTCATGAAACGGTTCCTCTTTGCACCGGTGCGCAAGGTATTAGAGCAGCGTCAGCAGGAAATTGAGGAATCTTATAAGAAGGCTGAGGAGACCAACAAGGCCGCCGATGAGCTTAAGAATAAGTATGAAGAGTCTCTTGCCGGTATCGCAGTAGAGCGCCAGCAGGCTCTTGATAAGGTAAAGATCGAGGCTTCCAAGGAGTATGACGAGATCGTCAACAACGCAAACAAGAAAGCCGACAAGATCCTTGCCGATGCACGTTTACAGGCAGAGAAGGATGCTGAGCAGAAGCAGCACGAGATGCAGCAGCAGATGGCTGTACTCGTAGCACAGGCTGCCTACAAGATTGCTGCATCTCACGATTCCAGCGAGAACGACAGCAAGTTGTATGATACCTTCCTGAAGGAAGAGAACAAGTAAGGAGTCAGTAGAATGCAGAATGCGAAAGAACAAGCAGAACGACTGATTCAGTTACAGGTTCCAAAGAATGTCATCGATGAGACGACTCATATTTTTGAGGTACTCCCACAGACGGCATCCCAGCTTTCTGACCCGACTGTTTCGCTCGTACAGCGCCACGATATCGTGGATCGTATTTTCCCAAGCGAAGTGCGGGATACATTAAAGCTTTTATGCGACAACAACCAATTAAATCTCTGGAAGGATATCGCGAAAGAATATCACGATATCATCGATTTCCAGCAGAAACAGCTGAGAGTCAGACTGCACTATGTAACAAAGCCGTCCGAACAGCAGATTTTGGAAATTCAGAAGTTCATTACGGACAAATATAAGTCCCAGCACTTTGAATTTACCATGGATGAAGATAAGTCCCTCGGCGGAGGATTCATTCTTGAAGTTGACAATGATCAGTACGACTGGTCAACCAAGGGCAGACGTGAGCAGTTCCTGCGTCAGATCAATGAGACAAAGTCCAGCCTTGCCAGTGATGCAGATATTCTTACCATTCTTCAGCAGAGTGTTTCAAACTTTGACCTGAAGGCAGAACGTAAGGAGATCGGTTTCATTAAAACCATCGGTGATGGCATTGCCTTTATGGATGGTCTCGATCATGCCATGTATGGTGAAGTGATCGAGTTTGATAATGGCGTCAAGGGTATGGTTCAGAACATTGAGAAGGACAGCATCGGTGTTATTCTTCTTGGTGACGAAGGAAATCTTTCGGAAGGTAGCCGTGGTATCCGTACCGGCAAAATGGCAGGTATTGGTGTAGGCAGTGAATATTTAGGCCGAGTTGTAGATGCTATGGGCAATCCAATCGATGGCCTTGGTCCGATTGCAACCGATGGCTATCGTGAGATCGAGCAGCCGGCACCGGGTATCATTGATCGTCAGCCGGTAAATGAGCCGTTACAGACCGGTATTTTGGCGATTGATTCGATGTTCCCGATCGGTCGTGGACAGCGTGAGCTGATCATTGGCGACCGTCAGACCGGTAAAACCTCCATCGCGATCGATACGATTCTGAATCAGAAGGACAAGAACTGTCTTTGTATTTATGTGGCAATCGGTCAGAAGGAATCTACCGTAGCTTCTCTGGTAGAAAACCTGAGAAAGAATGGCGCTATGAAGTATACCTGTGTTGTTGCGGCAACTGCAGCAGATCCGGCACCGCTTCAGTACATTGCACCATATGCTGCGACCTCTTTGGCAGAATACTTTATGTATAAGGGACAGGATGTCCTGATTGTATACGATGATCTCAGTAAGCATGCGGTAGCATATCGTTCATTGTCTTTGCTTCTTGGCAGAGCACCGGGACGAGAGGCTTATCCTGGAGATGTTTTCTATCTCCATTCCAGATTGCTTGAGCGTTCCTGCCGTCTGAGCAAGGAACTGGGAGGCGGTTCCATTACCGCTTTACCAATCATTGAGACACAGGACGGAGATGTTTCCGCATATATTCCGACCAACGTTATTTCTATTACCGATGGTCAGATTTTCCTGGAGTCCAGTCTCTTCTTCGAGGGACAGAGACCGGCCGTTAACGTAGGTCTTTCTGTTTCCCGTGTAGGTGGTGCGGCACAGGCCAAGGCTATGAAGAAAGCTTCCGGTTCTTTGCGTATCGATCTTGCACAGTATCGTGAGATGGCTGTTTTCACACAGTTCTCTTCCGATCTCGATGATAATACAAAGATGCTGCTGACACAGGGTAAGGTTCTGATGGAACTTCTGAAGCAGCCGCTCGGAAAACCG
>ONLM01000185.1 GCA_900318695.1 uncultured Eubacteriales bacterium
CCGACACCGGATACGCCGCCGGTGACCAATCCGGCGGGATCATAAATGTTTTGAGCGGCAATACTAACCAGAATTACGCCCAAAGTAAGTAAAATATAGTCTCTTGTCGGCGTACGTTTTGCAAAATCCATAAAGCACCTCGTATTCCAGGATGTATTTTGTGAAGACAAAAGCATGCAAAAATCCGCAAGAAATTGCTTTCCTGCGGTTAAAGAATATCTTCTTTTATTGTTGAGGCAGAAGGATAAATCTTTAGAAGTTTGAAATGGATGCAACATCCGGGACGATCATTATGTAACAGCCATTGTGACATGCACCGAGGAGTTGCAGCATGACCGGTTCTTCTACGGAAACACATCCGGAGGAAGCCCAGGTGGCAGGATTCTTTACATGAAGGAAAATAGCTGAGCCACGCCCGAGTTCGATTGGATTTCGATTGAAACCAATCGCCATAGCGTATTTATAACAGATATTATACTCAATCAAATGTTCTCCTGAAATTGGAGTCATAGATTCGACCCATGTGTTGTAGCTGGAATCTTCGCCGGACCAATAGCTGTGTTCTGTAATGGTTTTCCAATCCATAGCGGTACCGGGGTTGTTGCCGAAACCGAAGGCATGGAGAATAGGGAAAGAACCAATAGGTGTTGTCCCATCTCCTTCTTTGCGAACGTTCCACGGTTTTAATCCGTTCCGTCCATAGCCACAGTAGACATCCATGGACTTTTGCCAAGTGCCGTTGCTGCTTTTATTCCAAAGTGTAAGCTGATGATCAACTACAAGGATGATCTGATCCGTGATTTTTGCAGTTAAAGAGCCTTCCAGAAGTTTCTGTACGGTCTTATCGGATTCGGACAACTTCAGAAGGGAACCCGCATCGGAAGGAATGCTGGAACCTGTGGTGGAATGAACCGCATGGCTTCCCGGAATGGCTGAGGCAAATGCGGAGAATGAGACAATAAGGCAAAATACCAGACAGAGGCTTAGTAATGAAATGTTTTTTTTCATAATAGCTCCTTTGACTTAATAGTAAAGAATAACAGGCATCCCCGCATAGACCTTTTCATATAAAGTCTTTGCGGAAGGAATCGGCAGATTTACACATCCATGTGAACCGTTGTAGCGGTAGATTGTGCCGCCGAATTTTCCGCGCCAAGAGGCATCGTGAAAACCGCATCCTTTATAGAACGGCATCCAATATGTAACAGGGGAGGCGTAATTGTCTCCGCGAAGAACGACGTCTTTTGCTTTATACATGATGGCATAGATGCCGGTTGGAGTGCCTCGTTGACGACTGGTGTTTCCGGTAACGCAATCGGTTGTAAAGCTGATTTTACCGTCTTCCCAAAGATATACCTTTTGGTTTGTCATATCAACCTCGAGATAGGTATTGCCGTAATCTCTTACGGCTCGCATGGCACCGGAAGACTGATAAAGCGGTTCGCGTTCTACCTTTTGTGAAGAAAGCAGATCGCTGGCTAATTGCGCGGTCTCTTGTTTTACCGATAGATTGAAACCATATGTCCCGGAAACAGACCGGGTCTCACCGGAGACGGTCGTAAACGGCCGAATGGTGTAGATGGTATCGGTTGCGGATTTGAGCTTTTTGACATAATCCGTTAACTGGGTCTCATCATAGGTGAAGCTGCCATCTTCCTGCGGAAGCATCCACGAGCGGTATGTATCGGCTGTGAGGTGTACTTTTTGATCGCCTATATCATAGGTGACCGAGGAATCATAGAAATGATTTAAGGCATTGGCTTGATCTGCAAGCGCGGGATCAGAGGCCTGGAGTGTTGCTTTTTGATAGGAATCCTCCTCCAGCGTAAGATCCGTATTCAGTGTTTTGATCTTATCCAAAACGCGAGTGAGAACAGCCTCTTCGTCTAGACGGTTTCCGTTTTCGGCATTCGCGATCTCATACCCTATACCGGGAATGTAGGTTGTAAGGTAGGCATCTTTGGGAGCGACGGCGGATTCATTGATTTTTTTAACAGCATTTGTGACGATTTCCTCTACGGCTGCTTTTTGAAAAGCAATGTTTCCGGTGATATGGTAGGCGTGCTTGCTTAGAAGATAGTACGGAAAAATCAGCGGATTCTGCCACGGAAATTGCGCAGAATCAAAATCACAGGTCAGCCCGATCTCGGATCCGGATATGGTGAAGGATCGTTGATCCTGGTCCGTGACGGTAAGAACATAGGAATTTTTTATTGTGTCAGACAGTGCACGGGAGGCACTTTCCCGAGACATGTAGGAAACGTCGATGCCATTAATAGAGGTTCCCGGCGTGAATTTTTCGTAGAAATAGGCAGAACCGGCAAGGCTCAGGCCGAATAAAAGAAAAAACAGTGAAAAAACAATAATGACTGCTTTTTTTGTCAAAACAAATTCTCCTTAATCATAATCAACTTTCATGAGGCACAGACCACCCGGTTCCGCAGTATATCCGGCTGCTGTCCGATTTTTGGCTTCCAGAATATCTTTCATGGATTCAGGGGTGCGTTTTCCGTATCCGACTTCCAGAAGAGTTCCGGTAAGGATGCGAACCATGTTTTGAAGGAATCCGGTTCCATGATAATAAAAACGGATGTACGGTCCATTCTCTGTGATTTCAATATGATCGATTTTACGGACGGTTGACTTTTTCATTTTCGGATTTCCGCAAAAACTACGGAAATCGTGCTCACCGATCAGAAATTGTGCCGCCTGGTTCATAGCATCGAGATCTGGATGACGGTCTAAAACGGTGACGTATTTTCTTTCGAAAACCGGTTTCTGGCTACTGTACCAGCAGGTGTAACGATAGGTTTTTCCGGAAGCCTTAAAACGGCTGTGAAAACGTTCACCGCAGATTTTTAACTCATTGATACTGATGTCATCCGGAAGATATTGGTTCATATAATCCCGGATCTCATCTTCTGTCTTGTCAGTGTCTAAAAGTACATTGGCAGTCATAGCACGGGCATGAACACCGGCATCGGTACGGCCTGCACCGATGACAGTGACAGGAAAAGAGGCAAAATCTGATGCCTGATAATCTGCGCCATAGAGCATTTTTGTTAAAACCTGTTCCAGTTTTCCTTGTATAGTCAGGTCTGTATTTGGCTGATGTTCCCAGCCAAAGTATCTGGAACCGTCGTAACTAATGATCATTTTATAGTTTTGTTTCATGTTGACTAGTACTCCGTGCGGAAGCGCTGCTCTTGTATTGGCGATATCGCTTCTCTTTCGTAATTTTCTATCTGAATATAACGTTGCGTCTGTAAAGAATTTAAGAAGTGCTCGATCGCGTCGCTTCGCCCTTGAACTTCCATGGTTACGGAACCATCATATTCGTTCCTTACCCATCCGGTAAGGTCGAGGGAACGCGCAAGGTAACCTGCTGTAAAGCGGAAGCCGACGCCTTGTACACGGCCGTAGAATTGAAAATGCCAGCGTTCGATTTCTTGTTCCAAAGCCATGAGAATTTTCTCCTTAAATTTTAGTGATTAGTTTGTATATGGAATCATTTTATTCTAACACAAGATAGGAATGCATGCATCTTACAGAATATATAAAAAAACCCCGGTTCAAAAGAACCGGGGAATATGTATGAAAATATTTGAAAAACTTAGTTCTTCTTTGCAGCAGCCTGCTGGGCAGCAACTTCTGCAGCGAAATCTTCGTTCTTCTTCTCAAGACCTTCACCAGTCTCAAAACGGATGAAAGTAACAAGCTCCATATTAGCGCCCTGAGCCTTGGCAACAGAATCAACATACTGCTGAACAGTCTGCTTGCCGTCCTCTGCTCTTACATAAACCTGATCAAGAAGGCAGATTTCCTTGAGCTCCTTGTTAAGACGACCCTGAACCATGCCGGTAAGAACCTTCTCAGGTGCATCTGGCTTTTCGTTCTTTGCAGCAGCCATAAGAATCTCGGTCTCAGAAGCAAGGTAAGCCTGGTCAACTTCCTTACGGGAAGTGAACTTAGGGTTAAGAGCTGCAATCTGCATAGCAATGTTCTTTGCCATCTCTAATGTTGCATCGTTTACAACATCGGACTTAACCTGAAGGATAACACCGATTCTGCCGCCGGCGTGGATATAATCCTGAACGAAACCGTTCTCTTCCTTAAGCTGAGAGAATCTTCTGATGTGCATGTTCTCGCCGATGATAGAAATCTCTTCGGAAAGCTGCTCTGCAACGGTTCTCTCTGGGCTTAAAGACCACTTCTCTGCAAGGAAAGCATCGATATCAGCTGCATTTGTTGTAAGAGCCTGAGCAGCAACTTCTTTAACGAAGTTCTGGAACTTCTCGTTCTTAGCAACGAAGTCAGTCTCTGCGTTAACCTCTACAACAACGCCGGACTTATGATCATCAGAAACCTTAGTGAAGGAAACACCCTCAGCTGCGATTCTGCCAGCCTTCTTTTCTGCACCGGCAAGTCCCTGCTCTCTAAGGAACTCTACTGCCTTATCCATATCACCATCAGTTGCTGCAAGGGCCTTCTTACAAGCCATCATTCCAGCACCTGTCATATCACGTAACTCTTTTACCTGAGCTGCTGTAACTGCCATTTTTGGTATCCTCCTGGGAATTAATATTGATAAAAAAATCAGCATTTAGAGCAATTTATGAAATTGTCCCGAATGCTGATTAATCACATTTATGTGCTAAATTATGCCTCAGTAGCTACTGCGTCATCTGCAGCCTGCTCTTCAGTCATTTCACCCTGCTTAGCCTCGATAACAGCATCAGCCATCTTGCCAACGATCAGCTTGATAGCGCGGATAGCGTCATCGTTACCTGGGATGATGTAGTCAAGCTCTTCAGGATCTGCATTTGTATCTGCAATACCGAAAAGAGTGATGTTAAGAGCGTGTGCTTCCTTGACACAAATCTTCTCCTTCTTAGGATCAACAACGAAGATAGCGTCTGGAATCTGCTTCATATCCTTGATACCACCGATGTTAGCCTCGAGCTTATCCCACTCCTTCTTGATCAGAGCAACTTCCTTCTTAGGAAGAACATCAAATGTACCGTCCTCAGCCATCTTCTCGATTTCCTTAAGACGAGCAATTCTTGTCTGGATTGTCTTGAAGTTTGTGAGCATACCGCCAAGCCATCTCTCGTTTACGTAGAACTCGTTGCAACGAAGAGCCTCAGACTTAACAGCATCCTGTGCCTGCTTCTTTGTACCAACAAAGAGAACAGTGCCGCCGTTCTGAACAAGCTTAACCATAGCGTTGTATGCATCGTCAACCATCTTTACAGTCTGCTGAAGATCGATGATGTGGATACCATTACGCTCTGTGTAGATGTAAGGAGCCATCTTAGGGTTCCATCTTCTTGTCTGATGACCAAAGTGTACGCCAGCCTCAAGGAGCTGCTTCATTCCAATTGCACTCATTTTAATACCTCCTGGTTAAATCTTCCATTTAACCGTGTGTGCTCACCGACGTTCGCCTTTACAAGGCACCTGCCCGGTTTTCGGTTAAATGTGCTTATTAAAATAGTCGCGCCTATAAAGACGCGACTAGTACTATAACATAATTAGAGATTTAGTGTCAATAAATTCAGACCATTATTTCGCCATCTTTTTTTACACCGACAGTGGCATCTTTCGGCTTGTTCCATGTCATGTAGTTGCAATCCGGATAGCGAGGACAGCTATAGAAAATTCTGCCCTTTTTCGAACGGCGCTTTACGCATTCAGAACCACATTCCGGACATACGAAACCGGCGTATTCAATATATGGTTTTGTATTTCTGCATTCCGGAAAGCCCGGGCATGCCAAAAACTTTCCGTGAGGTCCGTATTTGATGACCATGCGGCGGCCGCATTTGTCGCAGATTACATCGGTTTCTTCATCACGAATGGTAATCTTCTCGACTTCCTTCTGAGCAACTTCCACAGCTTCGCTTAGATCCGGATAAAAGTTTTCTACAATCGTCTTCCACTCAATATTGCCGGTGGCGACACTGTCGAGAAGAGACTCCATGTTTGCAGTAAATCCTGTATCAACAATCTGAGGGAAGTTCTGTGACATCATATCGTCTACAGCTTGCCCCAGTTCTGTGACAAAGATGTTTTTCTTCTCTTTGGTGATATACCGTCTTGCGAGCAATGTGCCGATAGTTGGTGCATAGGTGGAAGGACGGCCGATACCGTCTTCTTCCAATGCTTTGACCAAAGAAGCTTCGGTAAAGTGTGCTGGCGGCTGTGTAAAATGCTGCTCCTTTTCAAAGTCGGATTGCGTAAGGACATCGCCTACGGCCATATCCGGAAGATTTACATCCTTGTCGGCCTTGTCTTCTTCAGACATATATACGGAAAGAAAACCGTCAAAGCGGAGCTTGGAGCCGCTTAAGGTAAAGAGATATTTTGCGGCGGAAAGACGTACCGAAACCGTATCATAGACTGCCGGCATCATACGGCTTGCCAAAAAGCGCTTGTAGATCAGCTGATAGAGACGGAACTCGTCACGAGGCAGCTTCTCTTTGGCCTCTTCCGGTGAAAGCTCCAGGCTGGTCGGACGAATGGCTTCATGCGCATCCTGGATTTTTACGTCGCTCTGCTTTTTTGCGGTTTCGCCTGCGGCAATGTAATTTTCTCCATAGCGTTCCGAAATAAATGTCTTTGCGGCGGCATCCGCCTCTTCTGCAATACGGGTACTATCGGTACGGAGATATGTGATGTAACCGTCTTCGTATAAGGTCTGCGCGAGCTTCATGGTCTTGGAAGTTGGGAAACCAAGAGATTTTGCGGATTCCTGCTGCATGGTAGAGGTTGTAAACGGCAACGGAGCCTTTTTGCGGCGCTCTGATTTTTTGATTTCGGATACTGTAAAATCCGAAGAACCGATTTCTCTAATGACCGTATCCACATCGGCTTCGGTCTGGAGATTCATTTTTTTATCCGTGCCATAGAATGCGGCGTTCAGCTTCTTCTTTCCAAAAGAAAGAACAGCATTTAAAGTCCAGTACTCTTCCGGGGTAAATGCGGCAATCTCGGCTTCTCTGTCGCAGATCATTTTTAATGCAACAGACTGAACTCGACCGGCAGAAAGACCTTTGCGGATTTTTTTCCACAAGAGCGGACTGATGGTATAGCCGACAAGACGGTCCATGACTCTTCGGGCCTGCTGGGCATTCACGAGATCCATGTCAATGTTGCGTGGATTTTTGAGGGCATTCTTTACGGCATTTTTTGTGATTTCGTTAAAACTGATACGGGAAATTTTAGATGCATTTGCCGGGTCTTTGTCCAATTCGTTCTTTAAATGCCAGCTGATGGCTTCCCCCTCGCGATCCGGGTCGGTCGCGAGATAGATTTTGTCCGCTTTTTTAGCTTCTTTTTTTAATTTGGCCAGTAAATCGCCCTTTCCACGAATGGTAATGTATTTTGGTTCGTAGTCATGCTCTACATCGACACCGAGAGAACTCTTTGGCATATCAATAAGATGTCCCATTGTGGCGTCAACGGTATACTGCTTGCCTAAAAATTTTTTAATTGTCTTCACCTTGGCAGGTGACTCAACAATGATTAAGCTATTTGCCATTCTCACTCACCTTTATTTATCGAAATAGTCTTTTTTCTTTCTTAATACAGATTCAATTTGGAGTCAATATACATCATTCTTTTTTATTCCGCAAGTAGGTCAACGGGATGAAGCATTTTAAAGAAGCCGGCTTCGTCGGCGGTAATAGCCGGTTTTAGGGGATTCACAGTACCCCAGGATTTCAAGTTCGGTGAGACTCATGATGAGATCCGGAACCGATAAGGCGGTACGTTCCAGCAAATAATCTTGATGCAGAGCATCCTCCTGCAGGGCCTGATAGACCTTTTTCTGCATTTTTGACAGGTTCTGAGGATTTCTGGTAATGCAGATCTGCTCTTTTTGTTTAGACAGATGCAGATATTCCAGAACATCTTCTACAGAGGTGAGGATGTCTGCTCCCTCTCGAATCAGTCGATTGCATCCGAACGAAAGGCGATCGGTAATTCTTCCCGGTAATGCAAAAATCTGTTTGCCCTGCTGCAAAGCATCTCCGACCGTGATGGATGTTCCGGAATGTTCTTTGGCTTCGATGACGATTACGGCATCGGACAGCCCGGCAATTATGCGGTTTCGTGTGGCGAAGTAAGACCCTAATGGCTTGGTGTTAAGAGGCTGTTCGGAAAGAACTGCACCATTGTGCGCAAGAATTTCTTCGTATAATCGAAAATTGCTGGGAGGATAACAGATATTAAGACCGCAGCCAAAGACGGCATACGTTTTTCCACCGCCTTCGATGGCGCCCCATTGTGCGGCGGAATCGATGCCGTAGGCCATGCCGCTAATGATATTGACACCATTTCGCGCAAGTTGACAGCCGAAATTCCGGGCTACCTCCTGTCCGTAGTCCGACCCGTCTCTGGCGCCGATAATGGCGACGGCAGGTTCGTTATCAGGCGGAAGTGCGCCGCGGGCATAAAGGGTTTTCGGTGGCTTATCGATACAACGGAGACGTTCCGGATAGTTTGCGTCTAATGGGGTGTATTCGCGGATTTCTGTTTCAAAGTGAATGTCTTGTGCGGTCATAAGGACTCCTTTCCTGCCTTGCTGTGAATCAGATGTTTGGCCGGCGGATTTTTTGATGTGGAGTGAATGGGCATGGATGAAGACGTCTGGCCGGCGGAAGGGCTGAAATCGAACAGTTTATCTTCCAAACCACGGTATCCGATGGCTTCTGCGAGGTGTGAAACGGAGATGTCTGAACTGCGATCCAGATCGGCAATGGTTCTTGCGACTTTTAGAACTTTATGGTATGTGCGCATGGACATGGATTTTAGCGTAAAGATTCTTTCCATAAAATGCTCTTCTTCCGGGCCCAATGCGCAGTAAGAATGGATTTCCCGGATTCCCATATCTGCATTACATTGTACAGAGCTGTTCCGGAAACGATGCTGCTGTATTGCGCGGGCCTCCAGGACGGCATTTTGCAGGTCCTTTGAAGAGCAGGTTTCCGTCGTACTTTTCAGTTCTTCAAAGGAAACCGGAGCGACTTCAACACACAGGTCGATACGTTCCAGAATCGGCTTAGAGATTCCACGCTGGTAGGACCGGATCTGACCGGGCGTACAGGAACATTTGTTCCGGTCGGGGTAAAAACCGCATGGACAGGGATTCATGGCAGCGACGATAAGACAATCTGCAGGATATGTGAATTTGCCCTGCAGGCGGTTGAGAACTACTTTCTTATCTTCCATGGGTTGTCGCAATGCTTCGATGGATGATTTGGAGAATAAGGGAAGCTCGTCTAAAAACAAGACGCCGTTAGCGGCCAGAGCCAGTTCGCCGGGAATGACACCGCCCTGTGCGGAGCCGCCTATGAGCGCAGCGGTCGTAATGGTATGATGCGGGGTGCGGAATGGCCGCTGATTTATAAGAGAAGCGCCTTCGGGCAGCAGGCCGGCAACGGAATATACTTTTGTGATTTCGATATTTTCCCTTTTGCTGAGCGGTGGCAGGATGGTCGGAATGC
>ONLM01000176.1 GCA_900318695.1 uncultured Eubacteriales bacterium
ACAAATTCGCCAATGCTGGCAATCGTTCCGTTTCGTTCCGCAACCTTGATAAATTCCTCCGGTGAAACTTCACCAAGAACCGGATCCGTAAGACGAACCAATGCTTCCGCAGAAATTACCATGCCGGATTCGACATCATAGATCGGCTGATACCGGACTTCAAAAGAATGATTCGCCAAACCCCTCGCAATGGCCTGTTCCACCAGTACGATCCGTTTCTCAATGTTGATTTCATTTGAAATCAGAATCTTTCCCGGACTGTTGGAAGGCTTCGGCTGACTGTCCGTAACCATCAAAAGCTGTTCCATATTCTCCGTATTGTCCGGTACACGAGACAACCAGATCTGTACTGGGAAATTCATGCTGTGATAAGGAAGCTGCCACTCTTTCCGAAAGCGCTCCAGAATCGACTCGGCGATAAGGCTTGCCCGGTCATTTCGATCGTTATACAGCATCAGAACATAATTGTTCTGTCCCAAATAGTAAACATGATTGTTCCGGTTGCAGAATCCTCGAAGCCAATTGGCCACCTGCCGGTGAAAAATGGAACCATTCTTTAGCCCCAATGTGACATTGTAATATTCGTAATTTGGAATTTTGATGGTTATAATGGATGTTGGTATGCCCGAAGCAAACATAACCCGCGCATCCTCCAGAAAGGCATGGCGGTTAAAAAGACCCGTTTCCGAATCCCGGATCACATCCTCGTTTTCCACGGTAAAAACCATACCGAGAAGACAAAGTGCTTCCACAAATTTCGATATCTTAAGGTACGGAAACAATATTTCCAGCACTACAGCAAACACAACCGTAAGAAGAAACGGCACCGCAAGAAGGAGATTTCGTCCCACCGAGCGGAATCGCCGAAGCAAAATTATCGTCCCCCACAGCATATATCCTATGATAACCGGATAGATCAACAGGGAATAGATACTGTGTTCATGATTTCCATCAGCCGTGTACGCAAATACCTGGCTATGGATAGCTGGCACGAAAAATAAAAGGGCATTCAAAAAGGCAGGAATACAATATAAAAAATTCTGCCGTTTTTTCATCCTATGTTCCATTCCGCTAAGCGCAATTACATAAATCAGTACACAGCAAGCCTCCATATTATGGCAGAAGTGAAGTATGCCGTTTAAAAAAACGGTAAGAATACTCAAGCTGTACCGATGCTCATTGCGAAGTATCAGTGTCGGAATTTCTGCGCTCAATGCTACCAGCATCAATCCCATAATCGTGAGCATAACAAGACTTGTTGATTTTTTTCGATCCTTCTTTGCCCAGCAATAGACAAATAAAATCAGACATAATAAACATGCACTAAAGTCAAAGTTTATATTATAGCGGCCGATCGGATACATTACTTCCCTGTTCTCCCGTTCTTGTTTATTCCGGGCACCTCATAAATCAGCAGTGCTCCGCTTTAAAAAAACATAAAATCCTTTTTATCTTAAATTTTATCGTCAAAATCCTCCTTGATATAATCCGATGCGGAACGGAAGAAAGCAATTTTGACACATCCTGCCCGTATCCCCCTTTTAAACCGCAGCATCCAATTTATTTATATCGTCAAGCCCTAGGTAAAACCGGGCTCGATCCCGTGTCGATGCTGAAATTTTATAATAAAATCAAAGATCTTCTTATAAAAATGCAATAAAATAGGAGCTGGTACCGATACTATACCAACTCCATAATAAACCACGCTTTATTGTGTGATTCCCCTATATAAACCCGGTAACCCTCTACTACGTTTAAAAGTTATTCCGAAAACATCTGTGCCCATGTCTTAGAATATCCAGTTCCGGATATTCCAACACCAATAGTACCATTCTTTTCATGGAGCATGTTATGCTTATGACCACTACTATGATACCAAGCATTAACTACTTGAAGGGCTGTTTTCTGACCCTGTGCAAGGTTTTCGGCCGCATGAGTGTCTTGAGGCCACCCCAACTCATCAAGGGCTGTGAAGCAATCCGCTCCATTCGGTCTTGTATGACTGAACTTCTGAGATGCTTCTTCCGCTCTTATCTGCGCTGCCTCCATAAGAGTATCGTCCATAACTACTTCACTAAGACCTTTCTTACTTCTAAGAATATTTACGAACTCTACTACTTTCTCAATAGACGCCTTATCATTAAGTTCCTTTGTTGGATCCGCTGCAGAATTATATGTACCTGTGAGTAAATTATAAATTTCTGAATCTGACATTGCATGATTCAAGTTACTTGAACCTATTGTGTCTGATACCTGCGTATTTACCTGCGTATTTACAAGCTTAGTCTGAACATTTCCTGCTGCATCGGTCCATGCGCCATTCACATTGACTGGATAGCCCTCTATCATTGTGTTCGCAGCCATGTAACCATTACCATAAAAGTAATAGCACTCCGCTACTCCATCTCCATTGCCATCAAGCCATTCCCATTTGTCAGCCGGATATGTTCCATCGCCGTTGTCATACCACCAACCTGCGGCATTCTGCTTCCATGCGCCTGCAAGTACGGTTGCACATGCTGCTATTGAAATTAAAACTGTCGAAACCACTATTCTTGTTTTTTTCATACTCACTATCCTTTTTGAATTATATTTTCCGAGCATATTAAATATGCCTTAGGGTAGTGTAATATACATATAGATCTATAATCAAGAGCTGATCCCGGACATATTCGAAAATTGTTTTCAAATCATAAAAAAGGAGCAAATTAATGCTGAATTTTAACAACAGTCCCGACAATCGTCTGACAAGGTCATTGATTACAATCCAAATAAATATCAGACAGACATTTATAAATATCAGATGAAAGCCGATGAAAACTACATGGTAAATAGTAGGGGATAATGCAGATTTAAGATAAATGTTGACAAATCGTGATGAAATGTTACAATATCCCGTACAAATGAATACTTATTCAGAGACGGTGGAGCTACATAGGAGCGTTGAAGCCGCAGCAACCCCTTAACCGGAAGGTGCTAACCTGAGCGAACGAATTTAGTTTCGAACAATAAGATGGATCGAGTTTTTAGGCCAGTCGACTTGTTCGACTGGCTTTTCTATTTGTATTCCCGCAAAAACTGAAGGTATTCATTCCAATCTTTATTTTTCCATTGAAAGGAGTATCTATGTTATTTTCTTCTGAGCAGGTATCCAACGGCCACCCGGACAAGATCTGTGACCAGATCTCCGATGCTGTTGTAACTGACGTATTGCAGCACGACAAACTGGCACGTATTGCTGCAGAATCCATGATCAAGGATTATGAGATCACCATTATGGGTGAGATCACCTCCACTTATGAGCCGGACTACCGCGCATTGGTAGAAAAGGTATTAAAGGACATTGGTCTTACCGATGTTGAAAAATACAACATCCGTCTTCTGGTATCCAAGCAGTCTCCGGACATTGCCATGGGTGTAGACAATGACGGCGCCGGCGATCAGGGTATGATGTTTGGCTATGCAACCAATGAGACCGAAGAGCTTCTTCCGATCCCTTATGTTCTTTCCACCAGAGCCCTGAAAAAACTTCGTGAGTTCAACATTGCCGATGGTTTCAAGACACTTCGTCCGGATGCCAAGGCACAGGTTTCTTTCGACTACGATGCGCACCGTATCGATACTTTCCTCATCTCCACACAGCATGCAGAGGAAACTTCTCTCGATGACGTTCGCGCCATTGTGACAAAGATCATGAAGGAAACCGCGGAAGAGATGGGTCTTAACACGGACTTCCGTATTCTCGTAAATCCGACCGGTCGTTTCGTACTGGGTTCTTCCTTTGCGGATTCCGGTCTTACCGGACGTAAGATCATTGCTGACACCTACGGTGGAGCTGCACACCACGGCGGCGGAGCCTTCTCCGGCAAGGATCCTTCCAAGGTTGACCGTTCTGCAGCATACATGGCTCGAAAGATCGCCCGCGACATCGTAAAAGCCGGCAAGGCAGATAAATGTGAGGTTGAGCTTGCTTATGCCATCGGCGTAGCAGAGCCGGTTTCCGTATATGTTGACTGCTTCGGCACAGAAAAGGAAGAC
>ONLM01000178.1 GCA_900318695.1 uncultured Eubacteriales bacterium
AATCGCACGCGCAACGATTTCCTCATTGAATGCCCATAAATCTTCAATCGATCCACCGCCTCGTCCTACAATCAAAGTATCCAGGCCCATCTGGTCCAGTGTCTTGATGCCGCTGACGATCGACATCGCCGCGCCCTCTCCCTGCACCTGTGCCGGATATAAAATGATCTCTATATATGGATTTCGACGTTTTGCAATCTGAATGATATCACGTACTGCCGCTCCGGTTTTTGCCGTTACAACACCTATGCGCTTGGCATATTTGGGAATCGGCTTTTTATACATCGGATCAAACATACCCATTTCGCCCAGTTCCTGTTTCAGCTGTTCAAAACGGACATAGAGATCCCCTATGCCGTCGGCCGTAAACTTCTGTGCATAGATTTGATAGGAACCGCCTTTTTCATAGACACCGACATTGCCGGTGCACAGAACCTGCATTCCATCCTCTAATTTAAACTTAAGCCCCGCACGATCCCCGGCAAACATAATACCGGAAATCTGCGAAGCTGCATCTTTTAATGTGAAGTAAATATGCCCTGAAGAATGATACTTCAGATTGGATATTTCCCCTTTGATCGTAATTCCTGTAAGTGCAAAATCAGACGAAAACATACGACTTATGTATCGATTGACCTGACTTACGGTATAGGCATTTTCTTTCATACCATATGATTTTCGTATGTACTGCGATACGATTATTTTTTATTAAACAGAATATGGACGTTCTTACCGTTATCCTTCTTTTCTGTCAGTTCACCCTGCTGTTTCTTATGGGCCTTGGTTTTTACTGTCGTGCTGCGCTCTGCATCCGGAAGAATAAGCCGTGCAAGTACACCGTTTACAAAAGAGCCGGACTCATTGCCGCCATACTTCTTTGCAATTTCGACAGCCTCGTTGATGGATACCTTCTCCGGAACTGTCTCATCATATAAAATCTCGTAAAGCGCAAGACGGATGATCGTAAGATCGGTTTTTGACATACGCTCTGTCTTCCAGCCCTCGGCTGTAGAATCGATTTTTTCATCCAACTCCGGAATTTTTGCAACAATCTTTGCGACTTCTTCCTGAAGATGCTTTTCATCTTCTTCTGACAGATTATCAAGATGAATCACACCATCTCCGTCCTCATAGTCCGGGGACTCAAAATAATGTGCAAGCTGATCCGGAATTTCATCTCCCGGGTAAAACTGTGTAGAAAACAGCAGTTTGAATTTGTGATCTCGTTCTTCTCTCTTATTCATTTTCGTTTGTAACCACTCCGGCAATTTTAATATTTACATCAAGGACATTTAAACCGGTCATGGATTCAATGGCCTGCGCCACCTTATCCTGAACATTTTTGGACACGTCCGGAATTGAATATCCATACTTCACATTGAGCTTCAGATCAACAGAAACATGACCTTCTTCAATTTCAATATGAACGCCCTTTGACAAGTCACGGAAGCCCATCTTTGAGATGATCTCTCCCGACCATCCTCCATCCATGGAATCAACTCCCTCTACTTCAGTTGAAGCAATTCCGGCGATAATTGCTACGACCTCGTCTGCAATTACAACCTGACCCATCTCGTCCTTTTCATAGACAACATGTGTCGCTCTTTCTTCTGTATTAACCGATTTCTCGTAATTCTGTGCCATCTATGGACCTCCATTTGAGAAAATGTTCGTATCGGATGCTATCCGAGTATGTATTTATTCATAGTTATGGACACATGATACCACAATTATGCATAATTTGCTATGTTAAATCAGTTTTATGCAAAATGTCAACCAACTGTCACAAGATCTTTTAATTTTAAATATGTTTTTTCACCGATCCGTTTAACATTCTGAAGCTCTGCTGTTTCCATAAACATACCATTTGCTTCGCGATACTGTATTATGCGTTCTGCCGTGGCCGGACCGATGCCGGGAAGGGATGTCAGTTCATCCCGTGTTGCCGTATTGATATTGATCTTTGCGTTCTTCTTTGCATTTGACGAAGATGGTTCTGCATGCGTTTCAGCTTCTTCTCTTCGTATTTCCTCTTCATTCTGTTCCACAGGTACACTTCGGGCAGATGTTTCCTCATAACGGATGGATTCCGTTTCGAATTCAATGCGGACCGGCGCTTCCTGTTCCGCTCTTCCATAAGTAATGTAATACAGTCCCGCTATGATCATCAGAATCATACAGAAAATCTGCCGGATGTGTTTGATTTTTTCTCTTTTCAGAAATGCTTCTTTTTTTGCCGTCATATATTTCGTTTCCTATTTTCTCTTATTCACCGTTTGCAAATCCTGCATTCGCCATCGGCTTTCAACAGCAATTGACATTCGCTATGGACGTTCTATAATGAATAATTGCTAGGGGCGCTTATGCTGAGATGTTTACCCTTTTACCTGATCAGGTTAGTACCTGCGTAGGGAAGCATAGACAAATTCTGCCCCTCCATTCAAAGGAGGTTTTTTTATGTCAAAAAACATTCGTAAACTCGTCTACTGTGCGGTTTGTATCGCACTATCTGTTGTCACCGGTTCCCTTACCTTGTTTGAGCTTCCAAACGGCGGTGCAATCACTCCGTTCTCGATGCTCTTCGCTTCTCTTCCGGGCTTCTTTTTCGGTCCGTACTGGGGAATCTTTTCCGGAATCGCCTATGGCATTCTTTCATTCGTTCTGAAGCCGTATTTCTTATCGGTCATTCAGGTGATCTGTGATTATGTTCTGGCCTTCGGTGCTCTCGGATTGACCGGTTTCTTTTATAAAAAGAACCACGGTCTGTTTATGGGATATACCGCAGCCTGCATCGGCCGTTTTGTTTTCGCTGTTATTTCCGGTGTTGCATTCTTTGCAGATTATGCGCCGGCCGGTATGAATCCTCTGGTCTATTCTATGGGATACAACGGAAGTTATATTTTTTCGGAAGCCATCATTACGCTGCTTGTTGTCTGGAGAGTAAAGCCGGTTTATCATGCAATCCAGCATATTCGGATGCTTGCAAATGAAGATGCTGTTCCTGCTGCAACAGCAAAGATATAATGCAGCTTTTGCGCTGCAAAGAAGAATTCGGAGAACGTTTTCCAGAGAGCCACTGCTATAATCCGTGTTTTCTCAGTATATGGATTTTCTTCGACCGTTTCTATTGATAAAATGTGAAAAAAACCAAAAGATCCATGTGCATCCCGCACATGGATCTTTCTTTATAGGGCAGATATTATCCGAGAACGAAACTTTAAACGGATACAGCATGAAATTTCGAAACAGCTTTCCGAAGTTTCTTCGCGTTTTCTGCTATATTCTGTCCTGCAAACAGCCCGCTGATTACAGCAACACCGGCCACTCCCGTTTCTTCCAGTCCGGAAACATTGTCACAGGTGATACCACCGATTGCCACAACCGGAATCTCTACCGCATCTGTAATGGTTTTCAGCATATCTTTTGTCATCGGAACCGCATCCTTCTTGGTCTTTGTCCCAAAGATAGCTCCGGAGCCGAGATAATCGGCTCCTGCCTCCTGAGCAAGCAAAGCCTGTTCCAAGGTTTTAGCAGTCACTCCAATGATTTTATCTTCGCCGAGAATGGCCCGTGCCTCACGGCAGGATTGATCGGACTGTCCCACATGAACCCCATCCGCATCAATTTCTCTGGCCAATGCCACATCGTCATCAATCAATAGCGGAACCCGGTGCTCACGGCAAATGGCAAGAATTCGTAAAGCGAGTTCCTTCCACTCCGGCCGCACGTTCTCTCCCTGCTTTGTTTCAAGTTCTTTTTCGCGGAGCTGTATCATGGTTGCGCCGCCACGAATGGCTTCCGATACCGCCTCTTCCAAAGAAATTCCCGAGGCAAGTACTTCCCGATTCGTTACCCCGTATACACGTAATGCCTTCTTCAGCTCTTCTTTCGTCATTTCTCTGCCTCACCCGATTTTCAGTTCTCGCTTACATACTCGTCTTTTTGATCATCCGGTGTTTCAAGATGCATCTGACGCTTGGATGCTTCCACAAGATGCTTTGCCAGAACCGCTGTCGTCACGATGCCGACACCGCCCGGAACCGGTGTGACCGCACCGGCCTTCAGTACTACCTGATCCCAGTCACAATCACCGACCAAATGACCGTCTTCTGTCATATTGATGCCCACATCAATCACCGTAGCGTCTTCCTTTACATAACCGCCGGAAATCATTTTTGCCTTCCCTACCGCAGCCACCAGAATATCGGCTTTAGACGCGATTTCCTTCAGATTCTCTGTCTTTGAGTGGCACACCGTAACCGTGGCATTTTCTTTCATAAGAAGCATGCTCAACGGCTTTCCGACAACCATGGATCTGCCAATGATCACAGCCTTTTTACCAGCCATTTCAATGTTATATCCTTTTAGAATTTCTACAACAGCCTGCGCGGTACACGGAGCAAACGCGGTGGTGTCTCCCCGCATTACACCGGCTGCATTCTGATCGGTAATGCCGTCCAGATCCTTATCCGGATTGAATTTCCGAAGCATTTCCTGTTCGTTGATTTGCTTTGGAAGCGGACGCATAATGATGATGCCGTGAATTTCGTCATCATTGTTGATAAAATCAAACACTTCCTGAAATTCTTCATTGGAAACATTCTCCGGAAGGCTGTAATCCTTTGCCTCCAGTCCATAATCCAGAAAACGTTTCTTTATAGACCTCTCATAGCTGAGATCTTCCGGCCGGTCTCCGACACGGAGAATTGCAAGAGCCGGCAAAATACCATTATATTTTCCTGTGAAATCCAGACAATAATTCTTGATTTCATCTGCAACTTTCTTTCCTAATAATTCCTGCATGTTAACTCCTTAAAAAATCAACCTTATTGCGTTCAATAAATTCACTTTCACGATCATACACCGGACGAAGCCCGTCTTCCACTGTTTCATAAATCAGTCTTGCCTTGCTGCCGCCATCGAGAAGCAGCTTCCGGGCATAATCATTAAGCTCCATCATACGGTTCCGGTTCTTCATCATTTTGGTATTAATATAAACATTCATGATCGCACCATGAAGAGCCGAATCCAAAAGTCCTACACCGACACCGACATCACTCTGCATGAGACGTGAACCCTCCCGGCTCAGCGTCTCCATATAATTCAATGCTTCACAAGCTTTCTCCATAACCTTGATCGGTGTAAGGCTGGCCTTTTCGAGACATTCTTCCAGCGTCACTTCCTTATAATCTTTTTCTTCGACGGTGTCTTCCGGCAGTGAATAGGCCTTGCTGAGCGGCAAAAAGACCTGTTCGTCTTCCTCACTCAATTCCAGAAAAGCCTCCCGGAGCTTCTGAAGGCGTGCATCAATATATGCCAGATGTTCATCATACTCCTGATATTTCTTCTTACCTCGAGTGAAGGCGATTACCATGCGTCCCAAAGCAACGCCATACGCGCCGGCCAATGCGGACGCACCGCCGCCGCCTGGAACAGATACCTTATCTTCCAGCTTTGCCAGGTAATCCCTGATTGTTGTATTTCCTGCTGTCATCTTTTGCCTCATTTCTATAAAAAGATAGAATGGTTCTCTGCCATTGTACACGAAAAAAGCCTTGTATACAATATAAATGCATGTCATAATAATCCCTGCGCGATACTATGCAGCGGAACTTCATTGTCGAAATGCTTTTCACATGTTTCGGTTACTCTATGTTTGCCGGACGTGCTTTCGATCCTTCGGAGTGGTACCTATATGGACTGCTACCAGATTTCGGATCCTGAGCATTCTGACTCATGAACAACAATCCGCATAAGACTTAGACCGCAGCAGGAGGAAAATTAAATGACAACCCAATCAACTACAGCTCGTACTGTAACTGTCAACCGGACTTCCGTCAAGGACATGACGATCCTTGCCATGTTTTCTGCCATCGTTCTGATTATGGCATTTACTCCGTTTGGCATCATTGATCTGCCGCTGATCAAAGCGACGATTCTTCATGTACCGGTTATTATCGGTTCTGTTCTTCTCGGCCCGCGTAAGGGCGCATTCCTCGGTCTTTTATTTGGATTGACCAGTCTTTTTAAAAACACTACGGCTCCAAGTCTTCTTTCCTTTGCCTTCAGTCCGTTTGTACCGGTTCCCGGCATTGGCACAGGCTCTGTTTATGCCGTATTCATTTGCTTTATCCCACGTATTCTGATCGGTGTGACTCCATGGCTTTTATATACTGCTTTTCGGAAGCTGTTTCCTAAGATGCATGGTTTCTTTGAAATCCCGGTTCTTGCACTCTGCGGTGCACTGGGTGCCATCACAAATACCGGCCTTGTTATGGGCTCTATTTATCTCGTATTCCGTGATGCCTATGCTGTAATGAAAGGAATTCCGGTAAATGAGGTGCTCGGCGTTATTCTCGGTATCGTAATTGCAAACGGTATTCCGGAAATGATTGTTGCCGCCGTTATGGTTCCATTCATTGTGATTGCATTGAAAAAAGCCAATGTTCTGAAATTCTGATTCCATGAATAAACAGTTATTTCTAATTGATGTCGGAAACTCCAATATCGTTTTTGCCGGCTTTCAGAATCAGACTAAGCTCTTTTCTGCACGCCGGAATACACGGGCAGACTGGTCTCTGCAAAACATGCAGGATACGATGGATTCCATTTTGAAGGATGCAAAATGGAATCCGGAACAGCTGGACGGCATTCTGATTTCTTCGGTCGTTCCCGAACTGAATCCCATATTGACTTCCGCTGTGCAACGGCTTTCCGGTAAAAAGGCTATTCTGGCGGATGCAAAAACCATCGGCCTGACGGCCCAAAGCACAGTCGGAGTAGACCGGCTGCTGGACGGACTTGCCGCCTATATGCTGTATGGTTCTCCGGCAGGAAACGAATCCGGCGGTCCGATTCTTATATATGATCTCGGAACCTGTACTACCCTGTCGATCGTGGATGTCCGTGGAAATTTCCTCGGAGGCCAGATTGCCGCCGGTATTGATCTTTCCCTTCGTGCCGAAGCGGAATTCACTGCACAGCTTCCGCGCCTGCAGCCGGAAGAAGCACAAGAACTCATTGGAAAAGATACCGTATCCTGCATGCTGAGCGGAGCCGTTATCGGCACCGCAGCCATGATTGAAGGGATCTTTGACCGAATCTCGCAGGAAAGTATCGCCACCGGAAATGGCCCGGCAACACTGGTTCTGACCGGAGGCCTGTCTGCTCTTGTTTCTCCGTGGATCCGCTGTCCGCATCATATTGAAACGGATCTGCTGTTAAAGGGACTGTCTCTTTTATTTTACCGGACAGTTTCTTTAGAGCAGAGTGCTTATTAAATCTATATCCTTTATCTTTAAAATCTTAACAGGAGTCTTTATGTCCAGTTTATTAAACGGAAAACACATCCTTCTCGGTGTTTCCGGAGGCATTGCCGCCTATAAAGCGGCCGATGTCTGTTCGAAACTTGTAAAACACGGTGCCGATGTTCATGTCATCATGACAGAGAATGCGCAGAACTTCATTACCACACAGACCTTTGAGGCACTTTGCCACCACCGCACTTTAACCGATACCTTTGATCGTACCAACCCGGCGGAAGTGGAGCATATTGCACGTGCAGAAGAGGCAGACCTTGTTCTGATCGCTCCAGCAACGGCCAATATCATCGGAAAGCTTGCGAATGGAATCGCAGATGATATGCTTTCCACCTCTATGCTTGCCGTAACCTGTCCTAAACTCATTGCACCGGCCATGAACACGCATATGTGGATGAATCCTGCTGTACAGGCCAATGTTGCCCGGCTGCGGGAATGGGGCTGGACCGTTATCGAACCGGCTTCCGGACATCTGGCCTGCGGCACGACCGGAGCCGGCAAACTCCCGGAACCGGAGATCCTGGTACAGCATGTACTCCACACCATTGCCTGTCCGAAAGACATGTGCGGAATGAAGGTTCTGGTCACAGCCGGACCGACATGTGAAGATCTGGATCCGGTGCGTTTTCTCAGTAACCGTTCTTCCGGAAAAATGGGATTTCAGATTGCTGCCGCCGCTTCCAGCCGAGGTGCGGAGGTTCTGTTGATCTCCGGTCCGACAGCTCTGGATACTCCGATCGGTGTAAAGCGAATCGATATTCGAAGCGCCCGGGAAATGTATGATGCCGTGACTTCTCACAGCGACCAGCAGGATATTATCATCAAAGCAGCGGCAGTCGCGGATTTCCGTCCTGCCAATGTGTCAGAAGATAAAATCAAAAAAAGCTCCGGAGCAATGAAGCAGGAAGCACCTGTCATTCCTCTGGAGCGTACAGACGATATTTTAGGCCATTTGGGCAGCCACAAAAAAGAAGGGCAGTTTCTGTGCGGCTTCTCTATGGAAACACAGAATCTTATCGAAAATTCCCGTAAAAAACTGGAAAAGAAACACCTTGATCTTGTTGCAGCCAATAACGTAAAAATAGCCGGTGCCGGATTTCAGGGAGACACCAATGTTCTCACCCTGATCTCCCGGAACTCTGAAACCGAGCTTCCGCTTCTCTCTAAATGGGATGCAGCCAATGCTCTTTTGGACGAGATCCTGCGACTCCGGCATTAAAAAATTCTTTAGTGCGTCTCCTTCTGCAGTGCTTTCATTGCAGCAGTGAGACGCTCTTTCATATCCTGAATCTGATACTTTTCAATGATCAGCGGCGGCACAAAACGGATCGTATTATGTTCGGCTCCGATCAGTACCATATGCTGCGTGAGAAGCGCCTCTTTCACAATGTCGGAAGCTTTGATTCTGTCGCTGAACTCCAGTCCCTGAATCAGTCCTTTTCCTCTGTGATCCACAACAAGATCCGGGAATTCTTTTTGTACTTCCTCCAGTTCTTTATAGAGTATTTCTCCCATTTCCCTTGCATGATCCGGTATTTTTGCTTCCTTAAAAATATCAAGGACCGTAGCTGCCACCGCACATACAAAGGGATTGCCGCCATAGGTGGAGCCGTGATCTCCCGGCTTCATTGCATCCGCCGCTTTGCCTGCGGCCAGAAACGCGCCGATCGGAACGCCGTTTCCCAACGCCTTCGCAACCGCCATCACATCCGGTTTTACGCCATATTCCTGCCATGCAAACATGAAACCGGACCGCCCCATTCCGCACTGTACTTCATCCAGAATAAGAAGCAGGTCATGGGCATCACACAGTGCACGGATTCCCTTCAGAAAGCTTTCTTCTGCCGGATAGATACCGCCTTCTCCTTGGATCGTCTCCAGAATAATTGCGCCTGTATTTTCATTGATCAGTGCCTTTACAGAATCAAGGTCATTATACGTTGCGAACTTCACTCCCGGAAGAAGCGGTGCAAACGGTTCCCGGTAATGATCCTTTCCCGTAACCGAAACCGCACCGATTGAACGGCCGTGAAAAGAGCCCTGCATGGCAATGATCTCACATCCGGCCTTTCCCTTGTTGTACTGATACCGGCGGGCTATTTTTAAAGCTCCTTCGATGGCTTCTGTACCGGAATTGGTAAAGAAAACCTTGTCCATCTGCGATGCGGCAAGAAGTTTTTCGCCTGCTTCGATCGCAGGTTCATTGTAAAAAAGATTGGATGTATGAAGCAACCCTTTTTCGATTTGTGCTTCCATGGTTCTTTTCAGCAATGTGTTGCTGTAGCCCAGACCGACTACTGAAATTCCGGCGCCGAAATCAAGATACGGATTATCTCCTTTATCGTAAAGGTACACGCCTTCCCCGCGGTCAAAAACAACCGGAAAACGATTATACGTCTTATAGAAGACCTTTTCTCCTTCCGCAACCAGGCGGTCATTGACTACATGGCCCTTCACAATTGAATCATCGAGAAAATTCATTCTTCCTCCCCATTAATACGATGCATCCATGGATTTCTCAATCATGGTGCCGATCCCCTGATTTGTAAAAATCTCAAGAAGCAGACAATGTGGCACACGACCATCCAGAATATGTACCCGGTTAACGCCGCCCTTCATGGCGTCAATACAGTTCTGAAGCTTCGGCAGCATTCCGCCTTGCAGTTCTCCGTTTCGGATCATTTCATTGGCCTGGTCAATGGTCAGACTGTTGATCAAGGAAGATTTATCCGAGAAATCTCGATAAACCCCCTCTACATCCGTTAAAAATGCAAGTTTTTCTGCATGCATGGCCTCTGCAATGGCGCAAGCCGCATCATCGGCATTGACATTATAGGAAAGTCCGTGATCATCAAAGCCGATCGGACAAATGACCGGAATAAATCCCTGTGAAAGGAGATCCTGAATAATGGAAGTATCCACTTTTACAACCTCTCCCACATAGCCTATATCCTGTCCGTTCGAGAACTTTTTCACACAATGAAGGAGACTGCCGTCTTTTCCGGAAATTCCGACGGCACGGCCACTTAAGTTATTAATGATCTGAACAAGAGATTTATTGACCTTGTTCAAAACCATCTCGACAACCTCCATGGTATCCTCATCGGTTACACGAAGACCGTTTATGAATTCCGGCTTCATACCAACCTTTCCGATCCACCGGGAGATTTCTTTTCCGCCGCCGTGAACCACAATCGGCTGAAGACCGACGAGTTTTAAAAGAACAATGTCCTGCATTACATGCATCTTTAAATTTTCGTCTGTCATGGCCGACCCGCCATACTTTACAACCACAACCTTATTCTGAAATTTCTGGATATATGGTAAAGCCTCAACCAGTGTCGTGGCCTTTTGCATAATGGTTTCTGAAATTTCCATCCGCCTTTTACCTCCTGCCGGGCCGGATTCGGAGATCCATCCCGACATTTTCTGCCCTTGTCGCGATTCCATCTTTTTTCTGTTCACGCCACCGCCAATGTTACTGTCTGAATAAAGAGATCCCCATCAGGTTCTGTATGAAGCATTGATATCGACATAATCATGTGTCAGATCACAGCCCCAGGCCGTTGCTTCCGCCTCGCCCTGATTCAGCTCAATCAGCGCGGTAACTTCTTCATAACCCAGAATTTCTTTTGCGTAATCTTCATCAAAATCAACCGGAACACCATCTTTATAAACAAGAATTTTTCCGATATCATTTACAAAACAGAGACGGACCTTATTCGGATCAAATGCCGCACCGCTGTATCCCATGGCACAAAGAATCCGTCCCCAGTTCGCATCACGGCCATAAATTGCAGCCTTTGTAAGCGTTGAAGAAACGACCGAACGCGCCAGAGTCCGTGCTGTTTCCTTGTCATTGGCACCGGTTACATGAACCGTAAACAGATGTGTTGCACCTTCTCCGTCGGCAGCCATGTTGCGGGCCAGTGTCTCGTTCACCGCATGGAGTGCTTTTTTGAACGTCTGATAGTCCTCATTTTCTTCCGTGATTTCCGGATTTCCGGCTTTGCCGTTTGCAAGAATCACGCAGGTATCATTCGTTGAAGTATCCCCATCTACTGAGATCATGTTGTAGGTATCGACAATATCTTCAAACAACGCCTTCTGCAATAAGGTCTTTGAAATACAAAGATCCGTCGTAAGGAAGCAAAGCATGGTACAAAGCTTCGGATGAATCATGCCACTGCCCTTCGTCATGCCGCCCAGATGAACTGTCTTGCCGCCAATTTCAAAGGCTACGGCGAACTCCTTGTTCTTTGTGTCCGTGGTCATGATTGCTTTGCTGGCCAATGTCGCATGAAGTTCAGAATGTTCCAGTTTCGGAACCATCTCCAGAATTCCGGCTTTCATCTTGTCCATCGGAAGCGGAAGACCGATCACACCGGTAGAAGCCACCAAAACCGACTCCGGCGGGATCACGTCTCCGAATGCTTCCGATACCGTCTGGGCTTCCTGTTTGCAGGCCTCCATGCCTGCATCACCGGTGCAGGCATTGGCAATGCCTGAATTGATCACGACAGCATGAATGGCATGATCATGATCAGTCAGTTCCTTGTCCCATACTACCGGAGCGGCCTTAACCACATTGGAAGTATATGTGCCGGCGGCCACACATGGCGTCTCGCTAAAAAGAAGCGCCATATCCTCCCGGCCATGCTTACGAATTCCTGCCGCTGTCGATGCTGCCATAAATCCTTCCGCCGCAAGTACGCCGCCTTTAATCGCTGTCATGCTCATGATGTTTCATTCCTTTCCTACTTTCTTTTCCCTGTATCTTACTTTTGCTTGCTCTTTACTTCCTGCAGCTTCATTGCTCTTACCTTTTCCGGAAGACCGAAGAGGGTGATGAATCCGGATGCATCATGATGATCATACAGATCTCCGGTTGTAAAAGAAGCAAGAGACTCATTATACAGAGAATATGGAGATGTGGTTCCGGCCTTAATGATATTGCCTTTA
Source organism: uncultured Eubacteriales bacterium (assembly GCA_900318695.1). Lineage (GTDB taxonomy): Bacteria > Bacillota > Clostridia > Lachnospirales > Lachnospiraceae > Oribacterium. The sequence goes on from ONLM01000178.1 coordinate 12,282, forward strand.
TAAAGCTTCATCTTTGTTTCACCGGTTACATACTTCTGTGTAGACTTGACAAATGCTTCCAGCGCCTCTCTTAACGGATCAAACCACTTTCCTTCATATACACACTGTGCGAACTTCTGATCGACATAGGTCTTGAATTCCAGTGTCTGACGATCCAGAATCAGTTCCTCCAGCTGCTTGTGTGCTTCTACCAGAATGGTTCCGCCAGGAGTCTCATATACGCCACGGCTCTTCATACCAACAACACGGTTTTCTACAATATCGATAATGCCAATGCCATTCTCACCGCCAAGTTTATTCAGCTCGGTAAGAATTTCCTTGGTGCTCATTTCCTTTCCGTTCAATGCAACCGGTACGCCTTCCTTCCAGAGAATGCTTACTTCGGTTTCATGATCCGGTGCCTTCTCCGGTGTTACGGAAAGCATAAGAACATGATCATAGTTTGGTTCCTGTGAAGGATCTTCCAGTTCCAGACCTTCATGAGAGATATGGAACAGGTTCCGGTCACGGCTGTAGGAATTGTCAGCATCAAACTCCAGCGGAATACCCTTTTCCTTTACATAGTTAAATTCATCTTCTCTCGACTGGAAGGTCCAGACATCGGTCATACGCCATGGGGCAATAATGTCAAGATCCGGTGCCAGTGCTTTAATGGAAAGTTCAAAACGAATCTGATCATTTCCCTTACCTGTAGCACCGTGGCAGATTGCCTTTGCGCCTTCCTTTCTTGCAATTTCTACAAGACGCTTGGAAATAGCCGGACGTGCCATGGAAGTACCGAGAAGATACTTATATTCATAGGTCGCATTGGCCTGTACGCATGGGATCATATAGTTGTCGCAAAAATCATCGGTGATGTCTTCAATATAGAGCTTTGATGCACCGGAAAGCTTTGCTCTTTCGCTGAGACCATCCAGCTCTTTGCCCTGTCCTACATCGACGCAGCAACAGATAACTTCATAACCAAAGGTCTCCTTTAACCATGGAATGATTGCAGTGGTATCCAGACCTCCGGAATAAGCAAGAATAACTTTTTCTCCCTGAGTATTGTTCTTTGGTGCAAGGTTGCTCATAATAATTATCTCCTTCTCAGCGCTGATCCTGCGCTGTATGACTTTAGACGGTATGTTACTACCGAATGTATAAAAATGCAAGGTTTTTCTGCATAAAAATTCAATTTATGGGGTTATATCTGCTATAACTTGCATATTATGCACATTTATTCTTGCATAATGTATAAATATAGGCAGAGACCGGCGCCCTTCGGCGCCAATCTCTGCCTGTACATTATTCTTCCGTGCGAAGAAGCAGTTCTCCCGGCGCCCCATAGGTCTGCCGCATTTTCACACAAGTTTCCAATGAAATTGCTTCATAAATATCGCTATCAATTTTATCACATATACTGCGGTACTCGTCTAGACTAAGATCGTCAAGTGCCACACCTTTTTTCTCACAGAGAAGCACAAGTTCCCCTACGATTCCGTGAGCAGTACGGAACGGAATGCCCTTTCGTACCAGATAATCCGCTACATCCGTTGCATTCGTAAATCCGTTTTTGGCACTGCTTTCCATACGTTCTTTGTTCCATTGAATCGTCTTCAACATACCATTCATAAGAATTACAGAATTGCGCACCGTATCCATGGCATCGAATGCCATTTCCTTATCTTCCTGCATGTCTTTATTGTAGGCTAAAGGAAGCCCTTTCATAGTAGTCAAAAGGCTCATCAATGCGCCATATACACGACCGGTCTTTCCGCGAATCAATTCGGCAATATCCGGATTCTTCTTCTGCGGCATAATGCTGGAGCCGGTTGAATACGCATCCGAGATCCGCACAAAACGGTACTCATTGGTATTCCAGATAATAATCTCCTCACTGAGACGGCTGAGATGCATCTGTATGGTGCTAAGGTCAAAAAGATACTCGACAAGATAATCCCGGTCGGAAACAGAATCCATAGAGTTATCGGTCGGCTTCCGGAAATGCAGTGCCTTCGCTGTATAGTCACGATCCAATGGATAGGTCGTACCCGCAAAGGCTCCTGCACCGAGCGGGCATTCATTAAGACGGTCTCGGGTATCCTGAATCCGGCTGAGATCACGACGAAACATCTGGCGATATGCATCCATATGATGCGCCAATGTTGTCGGCTGAGCCTTCTGAAGATGCGTAAAGCCCGGCATAAACGTTCGCCGGTTTTCATGAATAATGTTTTCAACTGTTTCGAGAAGCTCTGCAAGAACCTGCATCATCTCATCAATCTGATCCCGCGTATACATCTTCATATCAAGAGCAACCTGATCATTTCTGGAACGCCCGGTATGAAGCCGCTTTCCCGGTTCGCCGATCCGCTTTGTAAGTTCTGCCTCCACAAAGCTATGAATGTCCTCGGCATCCCCTGCAATCACAAGTTTCCCGTCTTCAATATCCTGAAGAATCCCCTGCAATCCCTTAACGATTGCATCCGCGTCCTCCTTCGGAATGATATTCTGGCGTCCCAGCATCTCCGCATGTGCGATGGATCCCGTGATATCCTGCTTGTACATTCTCTTGTCAAAGCTCAAGGATTCGTTGAATGCCTCTGTCAGTGCATCTTCCTGTTCTGTAAATCGTCCGCCCCAAAGTTTCATTTCTACCTCCAAATGACATGAATCGGAACCCCTACATCGGGTTCAAGTTCTACTGCTACTTTTTCATCTTCTGTTACATCTGCTTCTGCTCTTCTACAGAATCTTCTTCCTCGGCATCGAAATTCTTTTCCAGTGCCTCAATCAATTCTTCGATATATTCATCACTCAGATCCCCGTCTTCATCGAACTTAGGCGTTGAGGAAGCCGGCGCATCGGCATTCTCCGAATCCTGTGACATACTGTCCGTCTCCAGATCTTCAATCTCAAGCGGAACATCGTCCAGATCTTCGAAGTCCTCATCCTCTTCCATGCCATGTCCAAAATCGTCCCAAAAGGCTCCAAGTTCATGCATAGGATGTTTTTTTCGATACAGCGCATATGCAATGAGGATCAAAAGGCTGCCCAAGGTAATCATCGTACCCGGAAGAAGTCCCTGTGGCATATAGCGCAATTCGATTATATGATCTCCTGCTGTAAGCGGAACCCCAAGAAAACACTTTTTCACCTTCTGGTACTCCGTCTTCCGACCATCCACATATACCGACCATCCCTCATCATACGGAATGGAAGTGACCATGATTCCTTCTTCCTCGGCATGGATGGTACCCTTAACGTTTGTATCTGTGAAAGACTCCACCTTTAATCCGCCGACTTTCAGTTTATCATAAATCTGATTCAATGCCTTATAGTCAAATCGATAAACATCACAATCTATTTTCTGATTTTTGGTATCGGAACGGATGGTTATCTCCTGTCCGGCCGGTATATATCCAAGTTCCAGGAGATATCCGCGATCCACATTTTTAAAAGATTTCGACCGGAAACCGCATTCTGCGGTCACTTCTGTTACGGACGGATTGACATAGGCATAATACTCGCCTGCCTGATCGACGTTTACCACATATTCATCATCACGGAAGGTCCCCAATGTATTGATCATGATCGGATCGGCGTCCATGGCATCCGCAAAGGAATTCTGAACCAGCGCTGGTGTTCCGATGTCCATATACCAGTTACTGAGCTGTGCCTCCGTCATCATATATCCAAGCGGCAAGGCATATTTCGTTCGGTAAAGCCAGGTCATGTTCTTATTGGAAAGTTCCATCAGTCCGCGTTCTTCCGCCGCATCCGGCTGTTCCGAATAAAGATCGTACTTCACGCCAAAAAGCATATTTACGAGAGGCGTCGAACCGGTGATTGAATATGCATTGGTGGAGGATTCGCAACCGATCAGTTTAAAAAACTTCGAACATTCCTCGTAGGCTGTGGAAGAAAACAAGGAAAC
>ONLM01000179.1 GCA_900318695.1 uncultured Eubacteriales bacterium
CAGATAAAGCAGGGATAGCTTGAAAATTGAGATCCTGACAGAAGATGTCATGGTAGTACAGAGAGGAGTCTTTTCCCAGTACGACTTCGTTCTTTTCTGCATCGATTCGTATTACATAGGCGGGATATCCCAGTGCGATGCCCAGACCCTTCCGCTGCCCCGGGGTATAATGTATGATGCCTTTGTGTGTTCCGAGAGGTGTTCCGTTTTCATCGACGAAATTCCCTGGTCCCGGAAGCGGGACAGAGGAACAGGCTTCGATGTAGTCTGCATAATTTCCATCCGCCACGAAACAGATTTCCTGGGAATCCGGTTTGGAAGCAACAGGAAGACCGGCCTTTTCCGCAATTTCGCGGACCTCCTTTTTTTGATAAGATCCGAGAGGCATAATTGTGGACGCAAGCTGTTCCTGTGTCAGCTTATAGAGCATATATGTCTGATCTTTTGTATTGTGATTGTTTGCTTTCACGGCGAACCGACCATTTTCTTTTTGGACAATGGACGCATAATGACCGGTGGCGATAAAATCGGCTCCCATATAACGAGCGAAATCGATCATTTTTGCCCATTTGACATGACGATTGCATTCAATGCAAGGATTTGGAGTTGTACCATGGAGATAGTGTTCCATGAAAGGTTCAATGACCGCGTGATCAAATTCGGTCATGCATCCTACGGCATAATAAGGAATTCCAAGCTTATAAGAAATTCTGCGTGCATCATCGATCTCACAGCAGCGGCTCATGCTTCCGTCGGCACCGATCCAGGTCTTTAATGTGATACCGATCACATCGTAACCGGCCTTTTTTAAAAGATAAGCAGTGACGGCACTGTCTACACCGCCAGACATTCCCACAACAACTTTTGCCATAGTATTCCTCGTTTTTCTATTTATAATAAAGATAGAGGAATTATAGTTTTAAAAGCCTAGTAATGCAATAGGCAATTAGATGTGGCAGAATCGGAAGTGAAAGCGAAATATTGTGTGCATAATCCATGGAGGTAGGAATGAAATATACAATACGAAGAGCAGCAGAAAAAGAAGCGGAACAGATTATTGCACTGATCCGGGAGGTATATGAAGGCATGAATGATCGAAGTCTGTTTGCCTATGATGGCGAAGATGCCGACTGGCTTCGGCAACAGATGAAAGCGGGAGGATATGCCGTTGTGGCCGAACCGGATGCGGTGGAGGCAATGAATAGGCCGGAGGGACGGATTGCAGCAGCGGGACTGGTGCGCTTTCCCAAGGATGATGACGAAGACCTGGGACGGGATGTCGGACTGGCAGAGGAGCAGTTGGCAGCTGTTTCTTACATGGAATTCGCAGTGGTGCATCCAGAGCACCGGGGGAATCATCTGGAATATGAAATGATATGTTTTGCCGAACAGCAGCCGGAAGCAAAACTGCGGCCCTATATGCTTGCTACGGTTTCACCGGCGAATGGAGCAAGTCTTCATTCGCTGCAGAAAGCCGGATTTCGCATTGGCTGTACCAAGGAAAAATATGGTGGAAAACTTCGGCACATTATGATTTATCATAGAATAAAAAAATAGTATTTCGGCATAAGAATACTTGCGAATCGATAAAAGTATGATATAGTCTTCCTATAATACAATAGCGACGTAGAAGTTTTTAGAAAAGTGAGATCGTGTTTTACAATCAGAAACAGGATTTCTACCGAAGGAGTAAAACTCTCAGGTGCCTTAGGGCGAAGACTAAAAATGGAGTGGCTCTGGAGAATCCCGAAAGGGTGCCGAAGGTGCAAGATGCGGAGGTTGAACAGACTTCTGCGTTAATCTCTCAGGCAAAAGGACAGAGTAGGATCAATACATCACGTTGCGTGGTGTATTTTCAGAGCCGTATTTCGATCGGGTGGTTAGAGCGCCGGATCGGAATGCGGCTTTTTTATGGCAGGGATCTGCAGAGTACTTCCGCCGCTGCGCTTTTAGAAAAGGAAGGAAAAAAACATGGATGCTTTTAACAACATCGTTGTAGCGGTGAATGATTTTGTCTGGCTGATTTTGCTGTTTCTTCTCATTGGTACCGGTATATTTTACAGCTTCCGGACCCGCTTTGTTCAGGTGAGAAGGTTTCGTAAGGCCTGGAACCGAGTGTTTGGCGGGTTTTCTCTGACTGGGGAAAAGGCCGGAAAAGATGGTATGAGTTCCTTCCAGGCGCTGGCGACGGCAATTGCCGCACAGGTAGGTACCGGTAATATTGCGGGCTGTGCGACGGCATTGGTATCCGGCGGTCCGGGTGCAATCTTCTGGATGTGGCTGGCATCGTTTTTTGGCATGGCCACGATCTACGGGGAGGCTGTTCTGGCACAGAAAACCAGAGTCCGGGATGATAATGGTCAGATTACCGGCGGTCCGATTTATTATATGTACGAAGCGTTCCCGGGGGCGTTTGGTGAATTTCTTGCCCGGTTTTTCTCTTTTGCTATCATTTTTGCTCTTGGTTTTATGGGTAATATGGTACAGTCTAATTCCATCAGTGATGCTTTTTATACAGCGTTTGGAACCCCAAAGTATATTGTAGGTATTCTTGTGGCAATTGTTGCCGCGTTCATTTTTCTGGGAGGCATTGAACGTATTGCCGGATTTACAGAAAAAGTTGTGCCGTTTATGGCTCTCCTGTATCTGATCGGCGGCGTGATAATAATTCTTGTAAATATCCGTAATTTACCGGCAGCAGTCGCTTCCATTTTTGTATGTGCATTTCGTCCGCAGGCAATGGGCGGTGCAATCGCCGGAATCACGGTTCGACAGGCAATGCGTTATGGTGTGGCTCGTGGACTTTTTTCCAATGAAGCCGGTATGGGTTCTACACCGCATGCACATGCTATGGCCAAAGTAGATGAGCCGCAGCACCAGGGTGAGACAGCTATGATTGGTGTGTTTATTGATACTTTTGTCGTGCTGACGGTTACAGCTTTGGTAATTCTGACTTCCGGTCTTTTGGATATGGATATCACACAGGGAATTTCAGGTACACCGGTAGCACAGGGAGCCTTTGCAACGGGCTTTGGAAAGTTTGGAGCGATTTTTGTAGCAATCTGTCTGCTCTTTTTCGCTTTTTCCACAATCATTGGCTGGTATTTCTTTGCGGCTGCTAATGTAAAGCATCTTTTTGGTACAAAGATGTTAAAACCATTCTCCGGTATTGTGATCCTCTGCATTCTGGTAGGTGCTTTATTAAAGGTGGAACTGGTATGGAATCTGTCTGATCTTTTTAATGGTCTGATGGTTCTTCCGAATCTACTTGCGCTTCTTGCGTTACATGGAACGGTGCATAGAGCCGCCATGGGAGAAAAGATCATCCGTAATGAAGAGCGAAAGACGGCGGAAATGTGCGGTGAGAGACAGAAAATAGACTATTTGGAAGAAACTAGTCGCAATGTACAAAAGGGAATGCAAATTCAGGGAGAAATTTGATTTGAATTCCGTGTACAATGAGAGTAAAATCGAAACGGATTTTTTATAGCGTAGAAAGAATGTCATTGGTGCGGAGGCACCGATGACATTTGTTTTCTGATCAAGGGGAGATTAATTTATGAAAAAAGACCGTTTGGTTCCCATGCTCTTTTCTGTCATAAAAGGGTATTCCAGGGAACAGTTTTTTAAGGATCTGATTGCGGGTGTAATTGTAGCGATTATTGCGCTTCCGTTGTCTATTGCACTGGCGCTTGCATCGGGCGTGGGTCCGGAGGAAGGTATTTATACGGCAATCGTTGCAGGCTTTCTGATTTCCTTGTTTGGCGGAAGTAAAGTGCAGATTGCCGGTCCGACGGCCGCCTTTGCGACGATTGTCGCCGGGATTGTCGCGAGAAATGGAATGGAAGGCCTGATGCTTGCGACGATTTTTGCGGGTATTCTGCTGATTCTTATGGGAATTCTCCGTATGGGAAGTCTGATCCATTACATTCCATATACGATTACGACCGGTTTCACAGCAGGTATTGCAGTTACTATTTTGATTGGTCAGCTTAAGGACTTCTTTGGCATTACCATTCCTAAGGGAACACCGACTATTGAAACAATGGACAAGCTTATGGCAGTGGTGCGGAACTTTGGTACTATGAATGCACAGGCGTTGCTGGTTGGTGTAATCTGTGTGGCCGTGCTGATCGTATGGCCGTATGTACCGAAGATCGGCGCAATTGTGCCGGGATCTTTAATCGCTGTATTTGTGGGAATCGGGATGGTATCCGGTCTGGGTATGCATGCCAACACGATTGGTGATCTCTATACGATCAGCAATAAGCTTCCGTCTCTTCATGCAGTGAATTTCAGCTGGGATGCCATGCGGAATGCCGCATCCAATGGTTTTACCATTGCAGTTCTTGCTGCAATTGAGTCTCTCCTTTCCTGTGTTGTAGCCGACAGCATGATCAATTCACAGCATCGTTCCAATATGGAATTGATTGCGCAGGGTATCGGTAATATCGGTTCCGCTTTGTTTGGTGGTATTCCGGCCACCGGTGCGATTGCGAGAACGGCAGCCAATATTAAAAATGGCGGACGTACTCCGATTGCCGGCATGGTTCATGCCGTAGTCCTGATTCTTGTTCTGATTGTATTAATGCCGTATGCGGCTTTGATTCCAATGCCGACGATTGCTGCGATTCTTTTTCTTGTAGCATATAACATGTGCGGCTGGAGAACCTTCGTTCATCTTTGTAAGACAGCGCCGAAGAGTGATATTATCGTTCTGGTAACGACCTTTGCACTGACGGTTTGCTTTGACCTCGTAATTGCAATCGGTGTAGGCATGGTCCTTTCCTGCCTTCTTCTTATGAAGCGTATGGCGGAAGAAACCTGTGTTACCGGCTGGAAGGAATTTGAATCTGAGGAAGATCCGGATAATATTGAGCATAAAAATGTTCCGGATCATGTAAGCGTATATGAGATCAGCGGCCCGATGTTTTTTGGAGCCGCAGAACGTATCGCAGAAATTTCTCTTATGGATACGACCAAGGTACTGATCATTCGTATGAGAGCGGTTCCGGCTGTAGATGCAACGGCATTGCATTCATTGGAAAATCTTTACAATGAATGTAAAGCAAAGAACGTACAGATGATCTTTTCTCATATTAATAAGCAGCCGTTCCACAGCATGGAAAAAGCCGGTTTTGTAGATCGAATCGGTCGTGATAATTTCTGCAAACATATAGATGATGCATTAAAACGGGCTGAAGTTCTGACAAAGAATGAAAAAAAGAATTAAATTTAGCAGGAACTCTCTAAAGGAGAGTTCCTTTTTTATAGGAGAAAAATAAAATGAAACATGTTATAATAATTTTTAATGTTCAATATAAAAATTCAAGCAATTGTCCTGGCGGCTATAAAGCTGGCGTTTGAAAAGAGGATCGGGGGATAGGGAGGGTAAATGAATCGACGCTTTGAGGAAGAGCTGATTCGAAAGAATATGTCGAGTCGAAGGTGGGTTGCGGTCTGGTTTATGACTGTGATTCTAATTCTGTTATCTGTGAAAAAGGGATATGCGTTCGGTCCGGACCTTATGGGTAATCGTTCCGGTATGTCGGTGAGACTTTTCGACAGTAAAAACGGTATGTCGACATCGGAAGCCAACGACATTATACAGACGCCGGATGGATTTATCTATATTGCAAGCTACAGCGGTCTGTTTCGACATGACGGCCGGTCCTTTATGCGTATTGGTGCAGAATATGGAGTCAATAGCTGTGTTGCGCTTTATGTAGACTCGCAGGAACGGTTATGGGTTGGAACCAATGATGGCGGTGTGATGGTCTATGACAATGGCGTATTTGAAAAGTATACGGTGGAAGACGGTCTTCATTCCAACACGATTCGTGCCATTGTGGAAGATGCGTCGGGCAATATTCTGATAGCCACAACATCCGGACTCTCTTGGCTTGATCCATCCGGAAAGATACATTCCTCCCGGCATCCGAATCTGCGGAGTGCCTATGTGGAGAGTCTTTTCCGTTCCGGAGATATGGTATATGGACATACCATGGATGGTTCGATTTTTGCTTTTAAAGACGGACAGGTGACGTCCTATTTTGGCGGGGATACCTTTGATAAGGAGTTTGTGAGCTGTATTTATCCGGATGAAGCGGTTCCGGGAGCTATGTATATCGGAATGGCAGATGGACAAGTGCTCTATGGAAGTGCTGAAAATGGCTTTCAGAATGCGCGGAAAGTGAACTGCCAATCGATTGGACAGATCAATGGCTTGCGCCGGTGTGGCGGAATTTTCTTTGTCGTGGGGGCCAAAGGCATTGGATCCATTGATGCGAATTATATATTTCATGAGATCGTCGGCTTGCCGATGAATAATTCTATAAAGCATGTCATGCAGGATTACGAGGGAAATTTTTGGTTTACCTCTACCCGACAGGGCGTTATGGAAATCATGCAGAATAATTTCACGGATGTATTTGCAATGGCCAGACTCGGTAAAGATGTGGTTAATGCAACCTGTATCGATCATGGAATGCTTTATATCGGAACAGATGATGGGCTAATCGTATTGGATTCACAGTATCATCAGGTGACAACAGACATTAGCCGTTATCTGGAGGGCATCCGTATTCGTTCCATCGTCAAGGATTCCAAGGGGAATATCTGGTTTGCAACCTTCGGAGACCACGGTCTTGTGAAACTCAGTCGGGATGGTGAAATAACAGAATATGGCGAGAGCTATGGCATAAGTAATCGTGTGCGTACGGTAGAAGAACTTTCGGATGGACGGATTGCGGTATCTGCCGGGGGTGTTGTCGTATTGAGAGATGATAAAGTGGAACGCCATTATCGAATGAGCAATGAAATCTCCAATGCTGAAATTCTGACAATCTGTTCGAAGCAGGATGGAGGCATGTATCTGGGAACGGATGGCGATGGTATTTATGAGGTTCATGAGAATGGCAGTGTCACGCATATCGGGTTGAATGACGGCCTGAGTTCCGGCGTTGTTCTTCGTGTAAAATACGATGAAGAAAGCAAACTTTACTGGATTGTTACCAGTAACAGTCTGGGCTATATAAAGGATGATCGGGTGATTACGATAAAAAATTTCCCGAATTTCAACAACTTTGATTTGTTTCCGGACAGCAACGGAAATATTTGGGTGCTCAGTAGTAACGGTGTTTATGTCGTACGGAAGGACGATCTGGTTCGGGATGTAAAGAATATGGCCAATATTCTGTATACGATCAATACAGGACTTCCGTGTGTTGCAACGGCAAATTCCAGAAGTGAGCTGACGAAAGGCGGAGATCTCTATATTGCAGGTACGACGGGGGTTGCACTTGTAAATATAAATCGTTCACTCGGAGATGACATAAGTATAAAAACGGCGATTCCGTCGGTTTATGCAGATGATCAGCAGATCTTTGTGAACAAGAAGGGAGAAGTTACCATCCCGGCGTCCGCGAAACGTC
>ONLM01000194.1 GCA_900318695.1 uncultured Eubacteriales bacterium
GACGGCTCTGCCACAGTGGATTATCCCACCTTTGAAAAAGAAGCAGCGGCAAGATGCGCATCCATCGTGCATTACATGGTTACAAACAAGTAACGCATAATCTCAAAAACAAAAAAATCTATTGAAAAAGAGCCCTATTTTTATTTTGTTATAAGTTTCAATTTTAAAAGTCCAATCGTTGGAATGTAAAATGCAACGATTAAAGAGTCGCTTTTCTTAAAGATAATTTTAAGAAAGCGACTCTTTTTTTATCGTTCCAGCTCGTTTTTCAAAGCTCGTGTAAATTCAACAGCCGCTTTCAGATCGTTCTCATTCGGTCTGCCCTTATGGAGCCCATTGAACTCACCTTTACAATGAAATTCTTTTTCTACCATCATGATTCCTACTTTTTCAGCTTCTGCCTTCACCTTTTTAAACGTTGAATTCAAAAGAGCAGCAGATCCGAAATTCACAATTCGGGGAACTTTATCCTTATCCAGCGAGCGAATAAAGTTTTTGACATTCGGATCAATGTTGAATGCATAATAGGAATTCCCTAAAAAAAGCACGTGCGTATTTCATAGCAGCCTCCATATTACAGAAGTGACTTAATGCATTCCTCAACCTTTTTCATATCTGCTGTAGGCTCAAATCTAGCCACTACATTTTCGTCACGGTCTACAACAAACTTTGTGAAGTTCCACTTAATATCCGGTTTCTTTGACCAGTCTGGATCTGCCGCATTGAACATATTTTCAAGAACAGACTTTAATTCATGTTCATCAAAACCCTCAAAGCCCTTCTGTTCCTTAAGATAAGTGTAGAGTGGAAGCTCATTCTCGCCATTAACATCAGCCTTCTTCATCTGTGGGAAAGTGGTATTGTAATGAAGCGTACAGAACTCGTGAATCTCATCATCCGTGCCAGGAGCCTGTGCACCAAACTGATTGCATGGAATATCAAGAATTTCAAGCCCCTGCTCATGATAGTCCCTATAAAGCTGCTCAATCGGCGCATACTGCGGTGTAAAACCACAACCTGTGGCGGTGTTCACAATGAGAACAACCTTACCCTTGAGTGTAGAAAGATCAAGCTCTTCTCCATTTCCCGTTGTTACTTTGTAATCGTAAAACATGTTGATTGCCTCCTATGTTTTTAAAATTGATTGTTCGCAATTTAATTTTATGAGGCCATTATACTTGTGTCATGTTTTTTCGTCAATAAAAAATCTATATTATTCTCACTGGATATAATATTAACAATCCTATGCTTCAAATAGAAATATTCTTCTAGTTTAAAAAGAACATTTCTATAAAATCCATACTCGTGACCATATAATGTGAACATAAAAATACTTATGCTGTACCTAAAAAGTAGGAGGTCAATGATGAAGGGACACGATACGACAGAAAATAAGGTATCCATCAAAGAACAAATCGGATATTTTTGCGGCGATTTTGGTGGAAGTTTGGTCAATTTATATATAAGTGCATTTTATCTAACATTCTGCACCTATGTATTGGGTATAAGTCCGGCCTGGATGGCGGCATTATTTCTGTTTGCCCGAATCTGGGACGCAATCAATGATCCGATGATCGGCTCTTTGCCTGACCGTTTTAAAATCGGGAACGGAAGTGACAGATTCAAACCATGGGTGAAGATCTTTATGGTTCCTCTGGCTCTTTCCAGTTTACTCTGTTTCTCGGATGTATCCGGCTTTCCGGATCTTCTGAAACATATCTGGGTAGCCGTCACTTATATTCTCTACGGAATGGCCTACACGGGTGTATCCATGCCTTACGGTGCGATGGCCAGTGTCATCACCGACGATCCTGTCGAGCGTACAAAACTTTCTCGAGCGCGTGCTTTCGGCGGTATCGGCACCGGTATTCTGTTCATTCCACTGATTTCACTGGCAATTTGGGATGATGCCGGAAATCCAAACGCAGGCGGTTATTTCATGATGGCTGTAATTGCCGGTATCCTTTCCATTTGTTTTTATCTTGCTTTAATTCATTTTTCAAAGGAACGGATCCATCAGAATTTCAAATATGGCAAAAAAACAAATACCCAATACCGCTTTACTCATATTCTGAAGGAAGCATTTACAAACCGTGCCCTGATTGGTATCATGCTGGCCTCCGTAGGAAGTATGTTTGCCTCTTCTCAAAGTGCCACAAGTTCTCTCTACAAGGAATACTATCATATGCCAAAAGCCATGGCGGCAACATCCCTCATCAGTCTGCCAATGATGATTCTTTCCTTCTTTGTCGTTCCTAGACTCGCCCAAAAAATCGGAAACCGGACACTGATCATCAGCAGTGCGGCTTATGGCATCGTTGCCTATACGATTCTTTTCCTGGTACCGATTCCGAATGCCTACCTTTTTATGTTTGTCAATACGGTGGCCGGTGTCGGACTTACCGTATTTACCATGCTGGTCTGGGCTCTGGTAACAGAGGCCATCGATTATCAGGAGTTTAAATCCGGTGAACGTTCCGACGGAACCATTTACTCAGTTTATACCTTTTCAAGAAAGATCGGTTCTGCCGTCACAGCTTCTGTGGCCACCGGATTGATCGGTGCAGCCGGATTTGTCGCCGGTGCCGAGACACAGGCTGCCGAATTCGGCGAAAATATCCGCAAGTTGATAACCGCACTGCCATTGTTCGGTTCCATCATCATTTTAGTCAGCATTGTGTTTATTTATCCACTAAATAAAAAACAGTCTGCAGCCATGTACGAAACATTAAGAAACAAAAGAGAAACGGAGAGAAAAGCTTCATGAAAATTATTCGAAAAAAAACTTCCATGGGGATCATTCGCGGCCTTTTGATGGAAGATATGACCTGTCAGTTCCGTGGAATACGTTATGCGACTGCAGAACGATGGAAATACCCTGTTCCCGTCGATCAATGGTCTTCCGAATACGACGCAACAGAATTTGGTGCCGCCTGTTATCAAAATCGAAGTTTCCGGGATGAAGCTTCACAGGATCCGCGTCCATTTTACTATAAAGAATTTCGAGAGCACGAAACGTACCGTTATAGTGAAGATTGTCTCTTTTTAAATATTTATGCCCCGAAAAATGCAGATCATGCAGATGTTCTTCTCTATATCCATGGCGGTGCATTTATGGGTGGCTGTGGTAATGAAAAACATATGGATGGAACCGAATATGCAAAACGCGGTATTATTTTTGTTTCCATCAATTATCGTCTGGGACCATTGGGATTCCTATGTGACCGACAGCTTACAGAGGAATCCGGCCACAGCGGCAATTATGGTCTGTACGATCAGCTTGCCGCCATTCAATGGGTATACCGGCATATTGCGGACTTTGGTGGAAATCCTGAGAAGATTACATTATTCGGACAATCCGCCGGCGCCATGAGCACACAGCAGCATGTATTATCTCCTCTGACAAAGCCGTACATCCATGGAGCTTATATGGCGAGCGGTGGCGGCATCGGTGAAACCTTTGCCAAAGTAACAAACATCGAAGACAGCTATGATTACTGTGCCAAAGTCACAGCGCAACTCGGAGCAAATCCAAACGAATGGCGACAGAAATCTGTAGAAGAAATCTATGACGCCTTCTGGAAGTTCTCCGACCGTGAGGTACTGAACCATTTCTGCCCTCATATAGACGGACTATTGATTCCGAAAGATCCAAAAAAAGCATTGGAACAACATCAACAGGCTCATATTCCATATCTTATGAGTACTAATGCGGATGATATGCTACCGGATGTTTTACATGAAATGGCCTTCCAATGGTGCGAAGATGTCCAGAAAGACGGCGATCCTGCCTACTGCTTCCGCTTTAACCGGCATCTTCCGGGTGATGATGCCGGCGCTTTTCATTCCGCAGAACTCTGGTACACAATTGGCGCATTCAAAAACTGTTGGCGACCGATGAACGAGTGGGATCGCAAGATACGTGAGGTTCTTCTTGCGGTCATCACCCGATTTGTACATACCGGAAATCCAAACGGCGTACCAATCCAAACATGGCAACCAGTCACTTCGGACGATGCAAGGCTTTTAGTCATCACCGATGATTCCTTTAAATTTCTTTCTAAATCTGATATTTCTTCCGATACGCACGCGGCGTAAGCTCATACTTCTGCTTGAAAAGTTTGGCAAAATAATTGGAATCGTAAATGCCGACACGCTGGCTGATTTCCTGAATTTTCTCATGGGAAGAAATGAGAAGTCCGGCCGCATTTTCGAGTCGGACGTTTCGGAGATATTCAATCGGAGTCATGTGCGTTTCTTTCTTGAATTGCGTGATCATATAGCTTTCGGAAACATTGGCATCCGCCGCGAGAAGGCTGACAGTCAACGGTGTATCATATCGTTCCTGAATTGTATATAGGATGCTTTGTACCAAAGCAGAATACCGATTCTTATTGCGAGAAGAAATATAGTCGCAGAATCTCTGAATCATCTGACAACATATTTTTTCCATCTGAGAATAGTTATTGGCTCTTGTTAAAGAAACGGCTTCCTCAAAGGAAATCTGATGCACGATTGGTCCGGGGACACCGGCCTTGTAGGCAGCAATTCTCGTCATGGCACGATTAACCGCATAGCTGTTCAATGCCATTTCTTTTGAGAAATTTTTCTGCCATAAACGATGGGAGTTTTCTGACAGAATATCCTTGTAGGAGAGGGCTTTACGATAATTGCCTTCC
>ONLM01000180.1 GCA_900318695.1 uncultured Eubacteriales bacterium
GAGGGTGGGGTTCGAACCCACGTGCCCTTGCGGACAAACGGTTTTCAAGACCGCCTCGTTATGACCACTTCGATACCTCTGCACTCAGTTTTTTTATGTCGCTGTTCGACGACAGTAATGAATGATACACGACGAAGACGTTTATGTCAACATCAAAGTACGTAATTTTTCAAGTATTTTTTTCATGTCACATATCTTTATGGAAAACATGATAAATGATACACAATTTCTCTCCCGAAACTATAAAAACCGAAGTCCTAAATTCGCGCCTTTTCATATACAGAAAGCGGCAATGAAAGCATCTCCATAATTTTTAATTCGTCCGTCGCATCATACCAACCATTATGCTTTTCACAGTACCGATAATTTCCAGACAACATCCGGTATATCGATTCCACCCCATAACCACTACGTAAACGTCCAGTCTTACAACACGACATTTCTTCTGATATATAAGGATTATGCTGCTTATATGCAGCAATCTTCATGATGTCATACCAAACAAAATCCAACAATTCCGGCATATGATTCTTATCGAAACCGGCATTATACGCAAATACGGACCGAACCTCCTTTTCCCGTAACCAGCTTCTCATTTCTTTCATCACCTCTTCTCTTGATCCAACACGCTCATCCGGTGTGCCATCAAGATGAAGTACGTCCGCGTACATTGCACTTCGACAGCATGCCGGCTCAATCAAGTAGTAACGGCTATCCACTACTTTAAAATCTTCACTTGCTACCACTGCGCCAATAGACATAACTTCATCCGTCCATGTTGTTTCCGTATCAATTACTACAATATTCATTTGTTCCTCCGCTCTTTACTTTGCGTATTATTTAAACATATTTCCGTGGAGAATGATAAGCTCTTTGCAAATTTTCTTTCAGCAAAGCTTTTTTACCGATAAAATGGAGCAAACATTCTTCTTTTTTTCTCTTATTTTGACCTTTTTCTTCGACTAATCCATTTTTTTACATCATTATTTTCACTTTTCTATTTCAGTTTTTCTATTTTGCTCCTTTTTATCTGTAGTTTTGCGTTGAGCATCATGTTCATAAATCGTTTGACACCGCTACAATATTTGGTAATATTTAACTATAGATCTATAGTTAATGCAGATACTTCATTTATTCACCGGCACTGCTGAGAATTTGAAATTTTCTCGGCTTATACAAGGCACTTCCACTTGGAGAGAACATATTATGAACTGGCAAGACTTAATAAAAGATAATATTACAACTGCCGACGAGCTACGCGAGCCTTTAAAACTGAGTCCCACTGAATATGAACAAATCCGCAGGGAAATAGAAATGTTTCCTATGTCTGTAACAAAATACTATTTTTCGCTCATCGATCCAACCGATCCGATGGATCCGATTCGAAAAATGGCAATTCCTTCCGGCCATTTCGAACTAACCGATGGTGTTCTGGACACAAGTGGAGAGCACAGTAATACTAAACTTCAGGGGCTTCAACACAAATACCGCGAAACCGCTCTAATACTTACCACCTCTGAATGTGCCATGCTCTGTCGACACTGCTTCCGGCGAAGACTTGTCGGCAAGGCCTCTGAAGAAATCGCAGATGACCTTGATGCAGCCAGAACATACCTTCTGAATAACCCTACCATAAGCAATGTTCTGCTTAGCGGCGGTGACGCTTTCTTAATGTCCACAAACAAAATCAAAGCATGGCTTAATACGCTGGTTGGTCTTGAGCAATTGGATTTTATCCGCTTTGGAACACGAACACCTGTAACTTTTCCTCAGCGCATCCTGGAAGATCCAGAATTGCTCAAAGTGCTTGCCGATGCGCAGTCAAAAAAGCAAATTTTCATTGTCACTCATTTTAACCATCCTAAGGAGATCACCCCTACATCCATAAAAGCAATCCGGGCACTACAATCATTGGGAATTGTTATCAAAAACCAGACCGTTCTTATGCGGGGAATCAATGATGATCCGAATGTCCTTGGTACACTGTTAAAACAAATAACATCTATAGGCATAGTACAGCACTACATTTTCCAATGCCGACCGGTTCAAGGTGTCAAATCACGCTTTCAGGTTCCGTTACTGGAAGGTGCCGACATTGTATCCCGGGCTCTTGCTATGCAAAATGGTCTTGGCAAATCCGCAGATTATACACTTTCTCATATAAGCGGTAAAATTCGCATTCTCGGAAAACTTGAAGACGGAAAATTGCTGTTCCAATATAAACAGGCCAAGGATCCACAAAATATAGGTCGAATTTTCAGCCTCTCCCTTACGGACGATGCGACCTGGCTTCCAAATGATTTAACATAAATGTTCCATATAAATAGTTCAAAATGGTTGAAGAAGTGCCAGCAGAAACTGCGCACAGTACAAGATCTCGACATACAACAAGAAAGGTGACCACTTTTATGAAGTGATCACCTTTTATCATTCATCCTCCTTATTCATGCCTAATTCGACGGATAAATGTATTTTATTACCTAAATCCTAGTCGTTCAATAGGATTTAGTCTTTCAATGCGCTATAGTAGTCTCTTATAATGCCTGCAGAGTGCATTAACGCTTTTGTTTCTTCCTCGGTGAGCTTGATTTCTACAATCTCCTTTGCCCCCTTCTTGTTAATTATGGTCGGCACACTGAGATATACATCATTAAGACCATACTGCCCTTCAAGATGTACTGAAATCGGCAGGATACGATTTTCATTAAACAAAATCGATTTTACAATAGCAGAGACAGATGCAGCGATTCCATAGGATGTATTGCCCTTCCGGTGAAAAATCTCCCAACCGGCTGAAGTTGTCGCCTTACGCATCTCGTCAAAGCTTTCATTTCTTGCCCGCTCCGCATTATCCTTCATTACATCCGTAAGCGCCTTACCGCCAATGGTCGCCGAATTCCACGATACAACTTCCGAATCGCCGTGCTCACCAATGATATAGCAGGATACACTTTTAGCATCCAGATCAAATTTCTTGGATAATTCACAAGAAAGACGTGCCATATCCAGTGTTGTTCCGGATCCGATAACCTGATTTGCAGGAAGGCCAGAAAGCTTCCAGGCATAATATGTCATGATATCTACCGGATTGGATACCACAACAAGAATTCCGTCAAATCCCTGTTCCATGATTGATCCCACAATGCTCTTCATTACTCGCTTTGATGGCGCCAGCATGGTAAGCCGGTCATTGGCATTCGGATCCATAGGTGCTGCTGCCGTTATGATAACAATATCCGCATCCTTACATTCCTCATATCCGCCTGTTTTGATACGGATATTACGATTCATAAAATAAATCGAATGCTGCATATCCATAACTTCGCCAAGAGCCTTTTCCTCATTGCGGTCAATCAGCACAAGTTCTTCGCAAAGTCCCTGATTGATAATGGTATAAGCCGTTGTAGCCCCAACATTACCAGCGCCAATAATTACAACTTTTGAATCCTTAAACATTTCATAACCCTCCCCGTATTTAATATTTCATTCTACGATAGCATAATCCAAATCAGGATACAATTTTTTCCGTAAAAAAGCAGACCGGCCATCAAATGGTCGATCTGCTTTTCTTTATCCTTTTGTCTTAAACATTTCTTTTGCCTTTTCCTGGCTCTCAATCACTTTATCACACCAGTCATCAAATTCCGGATCCTCCTTTTGGCATTCCGGATGTGCCAGAATATACTCGACTGCCTTATGAACGCCCTCATGAAATGGCACTTTCGTTTCCATTATCGGAACCGCCTTTTTCAGTTTCGAATTATCAAAAATTACAGAAACGGATTTATCTCCTAAAAGTCCCCCTCTAAGATCATATTGTGTACCCACAGACGCCAAAAAATCCGATGCAACATGGTAAGGGCAGAGTTCCACCCCAAGCTCATCTGCAATCGTCCTATAGATCTGATCCCAGCTCAATGTCTCATCTCCCGTAATCTGGAACGCCTCGCCGATGGCATGCCGGTTCCCCATCAGTCCAATATATCCTCGTGCAAAATCCGTATTGAATGTCACGGTCCATAGAGAGCTTCCATCTCCCGGAATTATTACCGGCTTATGATCCATCATTCGCCGAATCACTTGCCATGATCCCTGACTTCCATGCACTGCAACCGGTATTTTCCGTTCATCATAAGTATGAGACGGACGCACAATAGTAACCGGGAATCCATTTTCCCGGTACTTTTCCATTAGAAAATTCTCACAAGCAATCTTGTCCCGGGAATACTGCCAATATGGATTTGACAAAGCCGTTCCCTCGGTGATCCATGGACTCGCACTCGGTTTCTGGTATGCCGATGCAGAACTAATATAAATATATTGTCTTGTCTTTCCGGAAAAAAGGCGATAATCCCGTTCCACGTGTTCCAAGCGGAAAGCAATAAATTCTCCCACAACATCAAAAAACTGATTTTCCAGTTTCGTGCGAACTTTTTCTTCATCATGGATGTCCGCTGTAATATAATGCACCTTCTCTCCGAAATCAAGCTTACGGTTTCCCCGGTTCAAAAGCCAGATTTCCCAATCCGTATTTTCGGCCAACTCCCGTACAATAGCTGTACTGATGGTTCCGGTGCCTCCTATAAATAATGCTTTCTTTTTCATTGCTTTTCCTCTCTGCGCTAATCATCCCTCGGGAATCAGCGGATGATCGCTTGCAAAAAAAATACAATTCTGCTGTTCTTCCGGATCCAATTCATCGTCACACGGAAGCAAAAATGTATAACGAAATACTTCTGCGAATGTCTCCATTTCCTGCCTACCTGCCAATGACGCATCCCCTTCCAATGCCATGACCATATTGGCGGCATAGACACCGTCATTTGTTAAATGCTTATGAATCAGCTCCGCCTGAGACTTCATACTCTCACTGGATGCCCCACCAATATAGGCATCATTCAAAATGAGATCGAATTTTTCCTCCGTTTCCTCCATATATCTTTTTCCATCTTTTGCATAAACAGAAAGCCGATCCCCGGCTTCGGTCATTAATGCATCCAGACCAAAATACTCTTTCGCGAGCCGAATCACTGTTTCACTGATCTCGCATACGGTCATCCGATTCTGAGGAAATTTGCGGAAATAATAGCGCGGATATGCAAATGCACCTCCGCCGATCAGCAATGCGCTTTTAATCTGCGGATTAATCCGATATACCCAGTCAAATTCCTGCATATACTCAAACGGAAGAGCATCCCCGGCATTATCATGAAGGTATACTGCCGACTGCATTGCACCATCCACTAATAAAAACCGCATATACTCATCAAGATAATACCCATCCACCACCTGCATAAATCCGAATTCTGTATCTATGCCGTCAAAAACAATGGTCTTTTTCTCGATCCATTCATCCATACTTCACTTTCCTCTTTGTGCATTTACAAATATTTCATAATGCAACTATCTCATATTTTGTACTTTATTTCCAGCCTATCCCTCTGTCAGACGACGCAAATTCCCTATAGGAATTGAATGCACAAGGATTACACGAATGAATACTCTTTTCATAAAAGGAAAAACGTCATGCGATTCTTCCTCACACAACGTTTTTACGTTTTTAATCAAGATTGTAAATGATACCCCAGCTCATCAACAAGGCAAATGCCCCTCGGCGTAATTCGGATTTCCGGGATAACCGGCAATGCAAGGAACGACAATGCAATAAACGGTTCAATATCCTGCGGCACTCCCATATTGTGCGCAATCTCCAGCATTTTTGATAATGTTTCCTGCACCTCAGTATAATGCCAGTCGCTCATCAGTCCCATAATCGGCAATGGCAATGTGGCTGTCACTTTTCCTCTCGAGCAAATAGTATATCCTCCCTGCACACGGGTGATTTCATTTACCGCCAGAGCCATATCCTCATCATTATCCCCGATTACAATGATATTATGAGAATCATGTGACACACTGGATGCAACCGCACCATGTTGAAGACCATAGCCCTTCGCTATCGCAACACCGATTTTTCCTGTTCCAAGATGGCGTTCCACCGCAGCAACCTTCAAATATCCGTCATGTGGAACAAAGTTCTCTGTTTCATCAAAATGTACAAGCTCATCTCTGGTTGTAATCTGTTTCGCATCCATGCAGATCACATGTGTCATATTCCTCCGAATCGGAAGGACAAATTTACCGGAATCCAGCGTATCAAGATGAACCGTATGCTTGAGCAGTCCCCTGCATGGAGGCAACGGCTTCTGATCACTTTCGCGAATAAGCACACCTTTATGATAAACCGCAGATGGCTTAAAGTTCTCAAAACTGTCAAACACAATAAGATCGGCCTGATACCCCGGTGCTATAGCCCCCAGGCGCTTTAATCCATAAAGCCTTGCTGTATTGATCGTTGCCATTTCGATTGCAGCAAACGGATCCAGTCCCAGTTCAATCGCGCGACGAACATTGTAACTGATATGTCCTTCTCGAAGAATATCATCAATATGCTTATCATCTGTACAAAATGAGAAATGCGTCGGGTTGATCTTTGTGCGGACAATACCGCTTACGATTGCATCAAGATTATGCGCAGCACTTCCTTCACGAATGTGAACATGAATGCCTCGCCGAACCTCTTCCAATGCATATTCAAAGCTGGTTGCTTCATGATCGGTATTGATTCCGGCCAGTGTATAGGCTGACAGCTGCCGATTCGTGAGATACGGCGCGTGTCCGTCAATAACCTGATGTTTAAACAGATTCAACTTAGCAAACATAGACCGCTTCCCCTCTAATACGGAAACGCTATCCATAACCTCGCCAAGACCTAGCACTCTCGGATCTCCTACAAAAGGATACATATCATTTGCAGAAAACAAACAGCCGTTATCATCAATATCTGTAGCCGGAACGCAGGACGGCATCATAAGGAATACATTGGCCGGTGAATTTTCCGTCTGCTCCATAATAAAACGAATTCCGTCTGCTCCGCTGACATTGGCAGCTTCATGCGGATCCGCAATAAAC
>ONLM01000010.1 GCA_900318695.1 uncultured Eubacteriales bacterium
CCCTGTGCCGCCTGTTCTTCAATGATCTTCCGGATCTTTTCCTTTCCTTCCGCATCCTGCGCAATCGTCGGCTCATCCAAAATGATTACTTCCGGATTCATGGCAAGGACCGAGGCAATGGCCACAAGCTTCCGATCACTCAGCTCCAGATCGTAAGGATTTTCTCCCGCCGTTTCCTGCAGCCCCACGATCTGCAATGCTTCCTTCGCCCGCATCTCGGCTTCTCCACGGCTCATGCCGATATTGAGCGGCCCGAACATGACTTCCTCGAGAACATTGTACTTAAAGATCTGATCATCCGGATTCTGAAATACATAACCTACACGCCCCGCAAGCTCCGCCACGGTTTTTCCGGCAAGGTCCTCCTGTCCGTACAGAATCCGGCCGGACTCCGGCTTTAAAAGCCCCTTCAGAATCCGGACCAGCGTGGTTTTTCCGGCACCGTTCTGCCCAACAATGGCAGTCGGCCGGAAGTCAAACTCCGCCTGCAGTCCCTGAAAAAGCAGCGCCCCTCCGCCATAGGAAAAATAAAGATCCTGAACCGAAAAACTTTTTCTCGTTCCAGCCTCAGAAACAGA
Organism: uncultured Eubacteriales bacterium; assembly: GCA_900318695.1. GTDB lineage: Bacteria > Bacillota > Clostridia > Lachnospirales > Lachnospiraceae > Oribacterium. The sequence continues at coordinate 579 of ONLM01000010.1, forward strand.
ATTTCCGGCGGAATCCGCATGGTTTCCGGTATTCCGGATTTCCTCACGCAGCGCCTGAAGAACCTTCTCCCTCGTAAGCTCCGATGCAGTACCATGAACCGGAAGTCTTTGAACAGCCTCCAGCATTTCCTTTCTGGTAACCGGATAGGTTCCATCCGGCTGCCGGAGTCCCAGCTTCCTTGCAAATTCCGTATAAACCGGCGGCTGTACCCCATATTCTGCGAGATCGTCCCGGCTGAATATCTTCTCCGGCGTATCGTAAGCGACCAGTGTGCCTTCCTGCATCAGCGCAATCTTATCGCAATAATCCGCCAGCTTCTCGATCTTTTGCTCAATCATGATGATGGTAATGCCCATCTCCGTCAGCTGATCCACCGTATGAAATACTTCTTCCGCTCCTACCGGATCCAGCTGTGATGTCGGTTCATCCAGAATCAGAATTTCCGGATTCATGGCGAGAACCGAGGCAATGGCCACCCGCTGCAACTGTCCGCCGGAAAGATCGAAGGGATTTCGATCCCGGAATTCCCAGATACCAAAGCGCCGAAGCACCTCCTCAATGCGGCGGCGAATCTCCTCCGGCGCGACACCCAGGTTCTGAAGGCCAAATCCTACCTCATCATATACGGTATTTTTGGCACCGGACAGCTGATTGAACGGATTCTGGAATACGAGACCGACCTTCCGGCAAAGTTCCTCCACCGCCGTGGTTTTCGCATCCTGACCGTCAATCCATACCTGTCCGCCATACGCGCCTTTATAAAACTGCGGCACGAGGCCAAGCATCGCCTGCGAAAGTGTACTCTTTCCGGCCCCATTGGCACCGGCGATGCCAATGAATTCGCCCTTTTCAATCTGAAGAGACACGTCTCTAAGCGCCAGCTTCTCCGTGCCCGGGTATTTGTATTTTAAATTTCTGATTTCTATCAATGCCATAGCTGGTGTTCCTCTCCGTTCTGCCGCTTCGGCCTTACCGTATCCCGTCCTGTTTTCCCCTTCACGGCACACGGTCATTTCCCTGCTCTATCTTTTATCTCTGTATCAGACAGACAATGCGAAACAAAACCGATCCGGCAAGGGCGGCCAGGGAAAGCCATTTAATGATCTGGTCATTCTTCTGATACGGATGCTCATAAAGATAGGTCTTCCTGGCCCTGGCACCGAATCCGCGAACTTCCAGCGCAATCGCACGCTCTCTCGTATTTGTCAATGCCGACATCACAACGGGACTGATGAGCGGCAGAAACGCCTTGATCCGTGTCCGGAGATTTCCCTCCGTTTCCATACCGCGGCTTCGCTGTGCATCCGAAATGGTATGCATGGTACCGATCATTTCCGGAATGATCTGAAACACAGAGTTAATAATATATCCGAATTTCGGGCTGAATCCTTTTTTCTCAAGTTCTTCCACCAGTTCCTCCGGCGCTGTCGTCAGTACCAGAATCGCAAAGGCCAGCAGCATATTCAGAATATTTCCACCGATATGCGCGGCATACAAAAGTCCCTCCCGATAAAAATGAAGGAATCCGATGGAAAAAAGGACATGCACATTGGCATGATTAAAAAGACTCTGGATAAGCACAATGGTAAGAATAATCGTAAAAGAAAAGGCCAAAAGCGGCACAGCCTTTCGGACAAGGTGAGCACTGTGCAGAAGCAGCAGACTCAGAAAAATCGTCACAAGAAACATGGCGAGGCTTCCCTGAATGAGGGGCACCGAAACCGCCGCTACAAGGTAAAAAAGCTTCGTAAACGGGTGAAGTCTGGTAAGCCAGCTTCCGTTTGCCTGATATAAACTGATGGATTTCATACGCATTCCTTTTGCTGAAAAAAGCCGGAGCAGAGGGCTCCGGCTTCAACTCTGTTTGATTGTATTCTACCGATTTTCACTCGATTCCGCAATGCTAATCAGTCAAGTGACGTAACTACCGCATTTACATCATAAAGTGCAGTCAGCTTCTTCGGAAGTCCCTTGATGATGAAATATACAACGATCAGCGTGATCAGCTTATCCGGTACGTCCACCACAATTTCATCCAGGAAAGAACCGATGGAAACGGTCATCTGATTTGCCTGTGTCCATGCAAACAGTGCATCTCCCCAGACATTGCCGGTTGTGCCGCCCCAGAAAAGAACGTTAAGCGGTGTGGAAACAACAACCGCGGCAAGACCGCCGGCACAAGCGGTAAGAAGAGACTTTGGAAATGTCTCCATAAATCCGAGACGTGCCATAACGCCTACTGCAAGACCGATAAAAAGAGAGGTCAGCGCATAGCACAGAGTAACATTATCACCGGTTGTAAATCCATAAATCAGATTGTTGATGGCACCACAGATCGCACCAATAATCGGTCCGCCTAATACAGCACCGATACAGGTTCCGATGGAATCAAGCCACAATGGAAGCTTCAGCACGGATGCAAAAAGCTTTCCCAAATAATTAATACCGATACATGCCGGAATTAAAACAATGACAGCGGTGTTGAAGTTGGTTTTAAAAAGTTTTCCCATGATGTGTACTCCCTTACGCAACGCACCTCCGCCTAAAAGGCTTGAGGTCTCCCTTAAGTGATTGGTATGTTAAATTCTTGACTATTATACTACATTTTTCATATTTTTCACTCAAATTTATTTGCTAATCCCATTTTTTTGATAAAATTATGTAAACGTGATGCCTATCAAAAGTGAGCGGCAGATACTTTTGTCATTCACATCATTACGTGGGAGGTAAAACATATGAAATCCAATGATCTCATCCTTGTTATAGACCCGCAGAAGGTCTATCTCCCGGGAGCACCCTGGGGCTGCCCGCGACTTCCGGAAGCGACACGGAACATTAAAAAAATCCTGGACGCGGTTCTCGCGGAAACCGAAGCGAAACCGGAGCCGGAGTTGGAAGCACCGGAAGTGTTCCTGACCCGCTTCGTGGCCGATCCGACGGCCCGCCGCAATACCTGGGAGCAGTACAATCTTGAAAACCGGGAAATCAACGAAGATCCCGTCATGAACGAATTGATACCGGAAATTGCCGCATACGCAGAAAACTTCCCGTATTACGACAAATCTGTATACAGTGCATTTCATCTCCGTGCCATCCGTGACGCCGCAGAACGTGCTACCAAAGCCGGCGGTCGTATCGTCCTGACCGGTGTTGTCGCCGAATGCTGTGTCCTCTCCACCTTTTTTGAAGGCTGCGATCTGGGACACCACTTCCTCTATCTGACCGATGCCGTCGCCGGTGTAAATCGTGCTTCGGAGTCTTCTGTAGAAACCATTCTGCAGGGACTTTCCCCACTGCATGTAGAGCTTATGCGTACAGAAGACTATTTAAATGAATGCTGAAAAGGCGTTATAAGAATAAAAGCTGATCAAGTCCTATGACTTGATCAGCTTTTATTCTTCTGTGGAAAAATCAATGGTAATGTCGCATTTCTCCTGAATGTGAAAACGATCCAGATACAGATCCGTTTTCGGAATCCATTTATCAATGTAATCATCCAGTTCCGCTGTACCTTCCCGGTCAATGACATTCTCGATCTGCTGCTTATACTTGACATCCATAAAGATCTTAAGATCATACGGATCCCCAAAGTAATCATTCATGCAGTAGGTACCCTCGATAATATTCAGCCGCTTAGGCGGAATGTCACGGGCAAAGGCCGCATCAAAATCCATTGTATGATAATTGAACGGACGATAATGCACCGTCTCCCGACGAAGCAGCGGATCCAGCACTTCCAGCTTAAAGCGCTCATAGTCCACATTTCCGCCGACTTCGAGCAGACGCTCCGGTGTTCTCTGATGCTTCTGCAGGAAGAAATCATCCATATGAAACAGATTACCGCCAAATTTCAAATGAAGAAATTTGGAAATGGTTGTTTTTCCGGCTCCCGTGCGGCCGTCAATACCAATGATCAGGCACTCCTTGTCACTGTTTCGAATCAGATTCTCGATTTCCATGACGACAGACGCAAAGCGGGCGGAATCGATTTTCGATATTAATGGTTTTTTACACATCGCGCTTCCTCGTCTCTCTATGAATGACTCACGTCCGTAAAAAATTTCAATTGTGAGCAATGACTTAGATTGTATCCGCTTGTGAAGAATTTGTCAAGCGATTCAACGAATGCTGTTTCGAAAGATTCGGATCCTGCCCGTACGATATGTAATTTTACTCAAATTCCGCAGCACATTCCTTCAGTCGGTCTATAACCTTAAGATGCTGCGGGCAGGCGGCCTCACATTGACCGCACTGAATGCAGGCACTGGCCCTGCTGCAGCCCTTGGCGCCGGTTTCCCGGTCATAACGGCTCTGCGCCGCCTTTTCATTCCGGTAAATCAGTTTTTCATTCATGGCCCGGAATATGTCCGGAATCGGAATCTGCATCGGACAGCCATCCACGCAATAGCTGCAGCCCGTACACGGAATCGACTTTATTTTGGCAAATACCTCCTGCACTTTTCCGATCACCGCTTCTTCCTGCTGACTTAGCGGTTTGAAATGCCTCATATAAGAGAGATTATCATCCATCTGGGCAATATTGGACATACCGGAGAGAACCGTAATGATACCATCCTTTGATGCCACATAGCGAATCGCCCAGGACGGATACGATACCGACGGGTTGGCCTCCCGTAACAGCTCCGCCGCTTCTTCCGGCGGATTAGCCAAAAGTCCTCCCTTGACCGGCTCCATAACCACAATGGACTTCTGATGTTTCCGCGCCACTTCATAGTTCCGGCGGGATGTTACTCTGGGATTTTCCCAGTCTGCATAATTCAGCTGCAGCTGGACGAATTCGAGATCCGGATGCTTTGTCAGAATCTCATCCAGAAGCTCCGGCGTATCATGAAAGGAAAATCCATAATGCCGGACAAGTCCCTTTGCTTTCAATTCCTTCATATAATCCCAAATACCGAATTCATCGAATTTCGGGTAAACATCTTTTTCAATATCATGAATCAGATAATAATCCACATAGGAAAGTCCCAGCCGCTCCAATGTCGTATAAATCTGCGCCTTTGCCTCCTCTGCTGTAGCGGCAACGCGGACATTCAGTTTGGACGCAATCGTATATCGCCTTCTGTCATAACGCTCTATGAGGGCTTTCCGCGTGGCTACCTCCGAACCCGGATATACATAGGCCGTATCAAAATAGGTTCCGCCGGCCGTAATGAACTTATCCACCATAAGTTTCGTGGTTTCCACATCGATCTCGTGTGTTTCCGGATCTCGCGGAAGCCGCATCATGCCAAATCCAAGTTTCCAGGTATCCTTACCAAAATACTCTCCCATGAACATTTCCTCCTGCTGTCGCTCTCCGTTTCTGCGCCTTTCCATCCCGCATGTCTTTAACCCCGGATTCTCTTTTTTCATCTGTATCGGATGAAAGAATCCTCCTACATAATAGCCGTTTTATTATATTATCGCGTACTTTTATCTTTTCGGATATTATTATATTAACTTCTTTTCTATACATACTACAGAAATATTATCTTTCCGCCTTTGCCATCTCGAGAAGATACTTCCGGAAATCACGAATCGCCGGTTCTTCCGCCCGTTCCCGTAGAGAAATGAAGTTAAGATCCACAACTTTGGGCGGTGTAAACGGAATCGCCCGCACATGATAATATTCTCCGAAGGACTCCGGTCCCAGAATAATGCCCTGTCCCTGCCGCACCAGTTCCATCATGGTGTTCATACTGTCCGAACGGTAGATCCGCTTGAAATGAATATTCTCCTTGCGGATCAGATAATTCATCGAATGATCCTCCATGGAACCGCGCAGTCCCGTGACAATGCTCTGGCCCTCCAGCTGCCGGATGGTAACCGTATCGCCCGGAAAGTCCTGCATCAGCTCCGGATGTGTCTCCGGAAGCGCCGTAAGAATGCATTGTTTCTCCCGCAATATCGGCGTGATGGAGACCCGCTTCATTTCACTTATGGCACTCTCCTGAATCGGCAGACGATCCAGGACGATATCAATCTTCTGTTCTTCCAGTCCCGTCATGTACTGTACTCCGGCTTCGGTAACATAGGTGGTTTCAATATCCGGATGAATATTAAAATAATGTACGATTTTTTCAAAAAGGCCGTTGCTGTATACACGCGGGCTCATGGCTATGTTCAAATGCATCAGAGAATGCTTTCGAAAATCCATCGCGGCCTCTTCCATATTATCCCAGGCCTCATTGGCCTTCTCCATATACGGCAGAAAACGCTGTCCTGCCGGAGTCAAAAGCAGACCGCCGCCCGTTCGCTGAAAAAGGGCAAAACCAATGTCCTTTTCCAGTTTCTTAATCTGCTGGCTCAGAGCAGGCTGTGAAATGTACAGCGCATCGGCCGCATTGGAAATGTTTCGGTATTTAGCAACCATCAGCGCATACTGAATCTGCGTAATATTCAAATTGTGCTCCTTTCTACCCGGACGGTTCCGGTATATTCCTTCAGGATATTTCTTTCATGTCTCCCATATAAAGTAAAAACTTATATTCTTTCGGCTTGATTTGTCCGTGTCGAGGGAACGATTGTCCGCGCAATAAAGCCATAAAAGGCCTGAAATCTGCATGAATTTAAGGGTTTTTGTGTTATAAGCATTTGCTTATATATTTATTCTATAAAACTATTTCCATTTTGACAATGTTGTGCATATAATAAAAAACCGTCGCGGGGTACAGATGAAAGCGCAGGTCATCTGAGAAACGTCCCAAGACAACATGTTTTCAGTTCAATACTGAATGACATAAAATAACTTTTTCATAACTTCTATAAAGATGGAAGGACCTGATTCAGGTCCTTCTTCTTTATATCCCGACATTCCGAAAGTTCCGGCTGCTGCCGGTTTCTTTTTCATTACGATATTCAGAAAAACCCGGTGCGTTTCCCTCTGCATCCTTCGTGCAAAGAGTCCGCTCCCGGGCTTTTTTCATTCTATAAGGACATCATTTCCTTTAATTCCTTCGTCAGCTTAGTCCGCTGATTATTTAACAGCAAAAACTGATTATATTTAAAGTACGCTTCGTTTCCGCATTCCGTTACAAACTTGAGACTGTAGTATCCGCTGCTGAGATCCGAAAGGAAAATCACCATTTCCTGTCCCTCATGGAATACCTTGTCCATAAATGCAAAAGCCTGCGTCAAATGGCGATCCGTCTTTCCTATGCGTTCCTTCCGCGCCTGCTCACGCTCCGCAAACCACTGTTTTGCAACCGCCGCAGCCTCGGAATCCGCCACTCCTTCCAACCGAAGCTTCTGAATCAGCTCATCCATTGCCTGAATCACCTGCCGTTCCGTGCGTTCCTGCGAACGGCTCAGCATATGCGCCTTCTTGCTGCGCATTGCCTTCTGTTCCCGTGCGTCACGAAGCCCGGCTAACACATCGGCACTGGTTCCTGCTGCCTTCGCTGCCTTTAACTCCGTAAAAAGTCCCTGCTGCGTCGCAAGGTCCCGGACATACTGACGGAATTCCTGGTTCAGCGCATCGATCAGAAGACCGATCAGACTAAGCTTCTCATCAAACGGTGCCAGCGCAAGCGCGGTAACATCCTTCGGGAAGTTTCCTTCCAGAATTTCGCCAACATGGTACGTCTCACGATATTTGTTATACAGTTCATAATATGCCGCAAAATCCCGGGCAATTTCCGGATCCTCGAGATACTGCGATACTAGATCGGTATTGACCGGAAGGTTCATCTCCTCATATACCTGCAGAATACGACTCAAATCCTCCCAGCCACGGGCGGTTACAAACTGCTTTCCCTGGATACCGGCCTTGATAGAATAGAAGTTTCCTTTCTTAATGGAAAGATAGGACAAAATCGAACCATGTACCCCGGCCCGTACCGCAAAATCCTTCCAGGCATCGAAATCCTCATGCACATCCATGCGCTTTACACGGTCCAGTGTTACAATGTCGAAATCCCGCACCGACCGGTTATATTCCGGTGGATTTCCTGCCGTTACAATGACAAATCCATCCGGCACCTTATGGGAGCCAAAGGTCTTATACTGCAAAAACTGAAGCATGGTCGGTGCCAGTGTTTCCGAAACGCAATTGATTTCATCCAGAAACAGAATTCCCTCTTGCACGCCGGAACGTTCGATCTGATCATAGATCGCCGCAATAATTTCGGACATGGTATACTCTGTTACAGAAACCTCTTCTCCTGCATACATACGCTTGCTGATAAACGGAAGGCCGATGGCCGACTGACGTGTATGATGCGTAATGGTATAGCTTACCAGATTGATCTGCATCTCCTCCGCAATCTGCTCCATGATCGCAGTCTTTCCGATTCCCGGAGGACCCATGAGAAGGACCGGACGCTGCTTTTCCACCGGGATCTTATATGCGCCTGTCTCATCCTTTAAAAGATAGGCCTGAACCGTATGCTTGATTTCTTCTTTTGCTTCTCTAATATTCATGCGTTATTCCTCGCTCCGCTCTCTGCGGAGATATAACTTCAGTGCCCAGTCCGGTGCACTTTTATCATCAATGTCCACGTCCGCCGGAAATACAAAGGCCGTATCATACGGCGTCATCGCCTCCGGATATGGACCATACCCATCCGTAAAATATAGGAGCCCTCTCATATGCGGAAGTGCGCCGGATCTGCGGAGTTCCTCCACATAAGAAAACACCGGACGGAAATCCGTACCATAACCGCCCTCCAGCGTAAAGTTCTCTGCATATTTCTCGATATCCTCGATCTTTCGAAGCGTAATATCCTGCTGCACCTGATCATCACAGGTAATGATATGGACATGGAAGGTCTCGAAAAAGCGGCTCCGATTCCGAAGCATGGCCACTGTCTGATTCAGAAATGCCTGCACCAGACTCTCCCGGCTCTTCATCTTTCCGTCCCGTGTGGATGCCGAAGTGTCAATGGCGATCACCAGATCCTCGATCTTCCGGGCTTCACGGAACTCATTCTCTTCAATGAGCGGCATATTGCCGTACATCTCCATGCCATAATTATAGTAGGCATAGTCAAAGGAATCCGGATCGATATGCGTCTCTTCACGCACCACCATCAGGTTTCTGAGAAATTCACGAAAATCCGTTTCTTTCCGGTTCTGTACCGAAAGAACCAGACTGAGACTGCCCAGTTCTTCCGACGCCTCTTTGCCGAATGTCTCGAGCTCTGTCTCCAAACGTTCCGCATTGTCGCGCCAGTCCTCCGAAAGTCTGTCCATATCCTCTTCGGAAATGACCTTGGCATTCGTTTTCTGCTCCGTTTTATCCCCTTCTTCTCCATCATTCGGGCTGGGAATCGGTTCTTCGGGCAGCGGTGGTTCCGGCGCGTCCGGATTCTTTTTCTTCTCATCCTCCATCCGCTTCCAGAACTGATGATCATCCTTACAGAATTCCATAATCAACATCTGCTGCGTATCAAGATCCGGCTTATTCATGGAGAAATAATGATAGATCCGTTCCGCGGTCAGTACCTTGCACTCTGCCTTCAGTCGCTCATACCATTCCTCTCGGAAGGGATAGGCCGGCCGCAGTATCAGATCGACATCCATGGTATCCAGCACCGATTCCGCCTGAATATCGCAGGAAAGATCCCACAATGCCTTATCCGGATATTCATCGGATTTAAACATATGTCGGAAAAGACAATGAAGAATCGAATGAAGATACAGACGATCCAGCTTCTGCGGACTTTCCAGAAAAAGCTGAAAAACAAAATTCGGATTATAATGCAGCGTCCTTGCATCGGTTCCCACTGTCTGCGTCGAAAGATCCATTTCCGGCGGCAGACTATCCAGTGCCCGTCCTAAAAAACGCATGGCCAGAAAGAGCTCATTCCGCGCTTCCAACATAATGCGGTCGCCAAACTGCTTTAAATTTTCATGTGTTTGAAAATGCGCCGGCATGAAATCTCCTTTCCGCGCTGCTCTTTTGCGTTGCTGATTGCTTCATATGGTACATCGGTTATTAATAAAAAAACATTATGCGGATGTAAAAACATATTTTCCGGATTGATCTACAATTCATCCAGATCAAACGAATCAAAGGCTGTACCCTGCGGCGATGGGGATTCGGAAACCGCCTCCGGTTCCACCTTTTCCGGTGTCTGTGGCTTTGCATGCTGCAGCACATGATACTGATATTCCATGATCACCGCTGTAAACGTCGGATTCTGTATTTCAGAAAGCGCCTGCAGTGCCGCTCCGATCGCTTCCTGCCGAATCAGCTTTTCGCCGCAGAGAAAATGAAGGCGACGAAGCGTATGGGCTTCATCATTCGGAATCCAGATCAATTCTCCTTCATGCCCGAAACGGGCCTCCTTGCGGCCCCGAATCAGTCTGGGAAGGATTTCCGGAGAATGCTCATAGAGATATGTCCGATACTGTTCTTCCGCCTCTTCCGTGAGCCGGTATGGGTACATCAGCCGGCGAAACGCCGCATCCACGGCCGACGCCGGCTCATCATAGGTAAGCCGCGGAAACAGGCGATCATAAAACAGAAAGTCGATCTGTTCCCGAGACACATGCTGACGGGCCGCATACCCGGAACCTTCGATTTTCTCATGCATCGAACGTGAAAAGGTATCCTCCTCATAATTGTCTGCGAAACTCGGAAATGTCAGCGACGCACTGATATAATGCTGTCCGTTCGGATCAATATAGTCGAAGGGCTCTCCTTCTTCTGCCGGAAAGTGCAGAAGAAACGGCATAGCCTGATCGCTGTCATTGACCATATCCTTTAACAGATGAAAACGGTTTTTCTTATGAAAAGTAATCTCGATTTCCTCGATCTGATTGCATTGCCGTACCGCGCCATCATAAAAATCCACCACAGAATCATGGAGCTTCAAAATATGAAGGTCCGGACAGCTGTGAAATGCGAAAGGCCGGATCACCTCTATTGTTTCCGGAAGGCTTACCTCCTCAAGCCCGCGCTTTCCTTCCAGCGCGTGGGCTGCGATTTCCCTCACCGGGAGCATTTCCTTCGAACCCGAATTCTCCGGGCCGACCAGTGTTTCCGAGATTTCCGGTAACACAAAGAGCGTCCGGACAGACTGCTCATCACAGCCTGTAACGGACGCAGCTTCTGTACCGTGTCGATTAATCCGTTCATATTGAAGTGCCATACTTCATTCCCTGCACTTTCTTCCTTCTCTCATTCAAGCCTTGAAACCGGCCGGATTCTTCCGGAAATGACCCTCGGATCATCGCCGGTGAAATCTTAGTCATCCACAACGCCGCGGATCTCCCAGTCCGGACGTTCTGCATACAGCTTTGCCAGCGCTCCCGCATAGCTCTGCTCCCGCATCGCACTGGCCAGCTTCTGCGCAGACAGAAGCCTTGCATTTTCCTCTGCCACCTCCGGACGGATCGTCTCCTCCGGTGCAAAAACAACACCGGTTTTCTGATTGCGGATCGCATCCCCGATGAACTCTGCAAATTTCTGATATGCTTCACCGGTCAGATGCAGCTGATCTGCCAGATAATATTCCGGATGTCCCAGTGTCAAATGATAACTGTCCAGCATTACCGCATTCTCTGCCTGCGCCACCAGAAAGGTCGGATCCACCGCCTTCCGCTGCACGCCAAAGAAGCTGTCTCTGGACTCCGGCGGTACACAGATATAAATCTTCGGCTCCTTACCGTGAGACTTAGCCGCCGCACGATAACTGTCGATCAGTTCCATATACTGGTTTTTGAAATAGGTCGGCGTCCAGTCATAAGCCTTGACATCATTCGATCCAAACATGAATACCAAAATATCGGCATCATAGGCCAGACTTTTTGAATAGGCGTCCGTCTTTCGATAAATCAGAACACCATCATCGATTACATAGCTGGAGGTTACGCCGAAATTCTGTACCTCATATCCGCTTCCGAGCACATTCTGAAGCTTCGCCGGATAGCTTTCCCCGGCTCCCACCAGATATCCCTTGGTCAGCGAGTCTCCAATACAGGCGACCTTCGTCTTTGCGAAGGCCGTCCCGGCAAAAGCGGCTGCCGCAATGGCTGTCACCGCGATCCAACGTCCGAATGATTTTATCTTACGCATGTTCATGGTACCTTCCTTACTCCCTGCACTGCAATTTTAGTCCTTAATACCACAGGCTGCAAGAAGCTCTGTCACGGTTTTCACCGGAACAATCTCCAGCTTTTCCTTGACTTCCTCTGCTACATCGCGAAGATCATCCACATTTTCTTCCGGAATGAATACCTTCTCCACACCGGCACGCTGTGCGGCCATAAGCTTCTCCGGAAGTCCGCCGATGGCATTGACCTTGCCTTCCAATGTGATTTCACCCGTCATGGCAATCTTTGGCGATACCGCCTTTCCGGTTACAAGGGACGCCAGTGCCGTCGTCATAGTCACACCGGCACTTGGACCGTCCTTCGGTGTGGAACCATCCGGTACATGAATGTGAAGATCATTTTTCTCAAACATCTCGCTCAGATCCGGATACATGGACCGCACAAGCGAAATGGCAATCTGTGCAGACTCCTTCATGACTTCACCCAGCTTTCCGGTGATGTTCAGCTTTCCGGATCCCTTCGTAAAGAGCGACTCAATATAAAGGATTTCACCGCCTACCGGTGTCCATGCAAGGCCGGTCACAATACCCGGCTTTGCCTCATCATTGACGCGAAGATGCGGAAGCGCATGCATATCCAGAAACTCACGAAGATCTGCCTTGGTAACATGAACCGTCTGCTCGTCCTTATTGCGAATGCTCTTTACCGCCGCAATACGGGCCAAAGTATCGAAACGCTTTTTCAGTCCGCGCACACCGCCTTCCCGTGTGTAATCGGAAATAATGGTCTCTACCGCATCGTCATCAATTTCCAGCTGCTCCTTCCGGAGTCCTACGGAATCCAATGACTTCGGAAGCAGATGCTGACGGGCAATCTCCAGTTTTTCCGTCGGCGTATATCCCTGGAACTGAATCACCTCCATACGGTTCAGCAAAGGCCCCGGAATAGTATCCAGAGAGTTGGCGGTACAAATAAACAGAACATCGCTCAGATCATACGGTACATTCATGTAATGATCGGTAAAGGTATTGTTCTGTTCCGGATCCAGTACTTCAAGCAACGCACTGGCCGGATCGCCGTTATAGGAACTGCTGAGCTTGTCTACCTCATCCAGAACCATGACCGGATTGGAAACACCGGCCTTACTGATACCGTCCATGATACGGCCCGGCATCGCGCCCAGATAAGTTCTCCGATGGCCGCGAATATCCGCTTCATCCCGGACACCGCCCAGTGAAACGCGGACATATTTCCGATGCAGCGCTTTGGCAATGGAACGGCCGATAGATGTTTTTCCGGTACCCGGAGCACCCACAAACAGCAGAATCGATCCGGACTGCTTTTTCTTCAGGTTCATCACCGCAATCTGCTGAATGATACGCTCTTTTACCTTCTTCATACCGAAGTGGTCTTCATCCAGAATCTTCTGTGCCTCATCCAGATCAATGCACTCCGGCTCTTCCTTTTTCCAGCTTAATCCCGTCACAAAATCCAGATAATCGTACAGCATACCGGACTCTGCGGAATTCTGCGGTCCCTCGTTCTTTAAACGATGAAGAATCTTGGTCGCTTCCTTCCGTGCTTCCTCATTCATGCCGGATTCCTCGATCTTGAGTTCAAACTTGCGAAGATCGGAAACCTGCTCCGGATGCATTTCATCCAGTTCCTTCTGAAGATACTCAATCTGACGTTTTAACGCCTGCTCCTTGTATGCCTTCTGATAATCCTCCTGCTGTGCCGACTGGGCATCGCTTGTGACCTTGGTAACCTCAATGTATTCGTAAATGATCTTACGGATTGCCTCAAAACGGGCCTTGGCGCTGTCTTCCTTCAGCACCTCATATCGCTCCTCATTGCTGATGGTAAGCCACGGACTCAGTACAGCGGCCGCCTCCTCGATGCAGGTATACTGATCAATATAGGCATTCATGATCGTGCCCCAGCGGAAACGACCGGAAAGCTCCTTCAGTTCTTCCTTGATTTTCTGAAGCTGAATACGACTCTCATGCGGATCCAGATCATCGATCTCCGGGCGCGGATCGGCCTCGGCAAAGATTTCATGCTCCTCATTGACCGCAACCTGACGGATATCAACGCGGTTTCCGGTACGGATGATCACATAGCCTTCCTCGCTGATTTCTTCCACCACGGCAATTACACCCAGCGGATAAAAGCTGTCCTCCGTAATATCCTTACGGGCTTTCTGCTCCTTCAAAATCATGATGATCATCTGATCGCCCTGATACACATTACCGCCTGCCAGCATACGGAAAAGCGACTTCTGGAAAAATATATTGGAATGCGGTAATACCAGCACATTATATAATGGTAAAACTTTCATTTTGTTTTGCCTCCTGCTATACAAGGCGAATGTTTCCGCCCCTTTTATCATGAAGTTTTTGCGGGGATCGTGCCCTGCGTTTTGTTAGCAATCTTTTATCACGAGTGCTAATTATGGAATAAAGAATATCACCGCCCCCAGTGCATGTCAATCGTATGCAATCTATTTATATATTTTTAATAGATCGGCAGCATTCCCGGGCACGGCTCCATATATACTTCTGTTTCTGTCCTTACTTCCGGCAAATGCGGGAAAGCTTAGGCTGCAGCAGGAGCTCCGGAACAGCCATCCCCGGACGTGCGGTGACGGCAAACCGTACCGCCTCTGCCACATCCTCCGGGGTAAGATGTGCATCCATAGCCGGATCTGTCGTAAAATCGGCATGCCGATACAGACCCGATTCGGTAAGATCCGGCAGGATCGTCGTTACACGCACCCCGTATTTCCGTGCTTCCTGAAAGACCGAACTGCCGAAACTCCGAAGCGCGGCTTTCGTGGCACCGTATGCAGCGCCATGAGGTGCCGGCCCCAATGCCGTTACGGAAGAAAGAAAGATCAATCCGCACGGATGTTCCGGATCCGCCTTGCTTTTCTCCTTAAAGCTCCGGAGAACTTCTCCGGTAAGCATCATGGGAATTTCCAGATTTGTCCGGGTGATACGGCGAATCTTTTCCGCATTGACTTCCTCATGAAGCCCGTAATACGCCACCCCGGCATTATTGACAAGAAGGCGCAGATCACAGTTTTCACGAATCTCCCGGAGTTTGGCAAGTGCCGCATCCTCCTGCAGCAGATCCAGCGTCACCGCATGAAAAGCCGGATGTGACAGCAGTGTCTTCCCCTGGATTTCCTCTGCTGCCCCGGCGTTCCGGCTTTCCGCACTCCCGTTCTCGAGATCCTTCTTTTGAAAATCCCGGCCAATGCCATAGACTTCATATCCCAGTGAAAGCAGCATCGCCGCAATCGCCCGGCCAATGCCGGAACTCGCTCCGGTCACGACCGCACCGTATCTTGCGGCTGTCCCGCATGAATGCTCTGTCATAAGCATTGTCTCTCCTTCCTACTCCCGCTCTTCCCAGCGGAAAATTTTTTCTTCCGGAATGTACGGTGCCAGCTCCTTCAGCAGGAACTGTTCCATTTCCTCTGTCAGTTTCTGCGGATAATGCATTACCCCGTGATCATTTTCGTACGGATATTGTACAACCGCACTGCATGGTGCGGCGCGACGCATATTTTTCAAATAGTCTTCGGATAAACGGAAGCTTCCTACACTGACATCCCGGATACGATCCAGCGGTATCTTTTCCGCCACCGTTGCAATCATATCGTGATAATGTCTCTGCCAGTCCGGACATACGATCATAGGATCAAAGCAGAGACGAACCGGATATCCCAGTGAAAGGCCGGTACGAACACTGTCAAGACGTCCCGAAAGACTTCCGGTACGATGCTCATACCGCGCAGTCACATGGTCCGGTGAAATCGTAAATGCAAAGATCACCCGGTCGCACGGCTCCCCCAGACTCCGGAGACGCTCCCAGAAATCCTTTCGAGCCGACTTGGTACGGATTTCAATACTCAGATCCGGGTGTTGCTTCACAAAACGGATCCATGCTTCCACATAGCCCGTAAAATCCTCTACTGCAAGAAGATCGGTATCATAGCTTATGCAAAGATAAACCGGATGCTGCATAAGGAGCGCTTCCACCTCCCGGAAAATATCTTCCAGATTCACAAAGAGCACCAGATTGCCGGATGGATACATTCCCTTCAAATAACAGTATTCACAGTCAAAAAGGCAGTTCATAAGACAGCTCGTATAATAAAAATGCTGATTTCCGAAGCTCTGGCACACCGGTGCCCCCGGATAAACAAGCTGTCCGTGTTTCTCTGCCAGAATCAGATTCTGGCTCTGATGCTGCAAACGGTAATCCTGCCGCCGGCGGTTGAACAAATCCTTGTAATGCGTAATGGCAATCACCTTTGCCTTCGGAAAATGCCGGAGCACCCGTTCTGTCCTAGGATCATGAAGCAGCGCCTTTTCTACATAAATATGACGAAACGGAGGATAAGTCATGCCCTCTTCCGGCCTGGAAATTTCTGCCGAAGCCTCCTTCTGCGAACCGGTTTCTGTATCGGTTTCTGTATCGGTTTCTTCCGCCTCTTTCTCCCCGGCTCTCTGCATCCACGCTTCCAATCGGTCCAGAACTGCCTTACCGGCCCGCTTGTCGCGGGTAGGGACCTGCCCCTCCGCATAAAGCTTCTCTAAAAACCCTTTCCAGTCCACATCCGACAATGCGAGATACCGGATGTGCTGCAAAAAACGATCATGCATCACCTGTGAAAAATGTGCATCCGCCGCAAAGCTTTCCACCGTCTCCCACTCGGATTTTTGCAGTATGGTGGATTCTTCCTTCCATTTCCGGCTTATTGCCCGGAGTCTGTCCACATATTCTGCCACCGGATCCACCGTGTTTTCCATAAGTGCCTTAAGGCCTTCCGCCGTCACCTGCGATGCCGCCGAAAGATCGGAAACAACCCGGAGAAAGCTCATCTGGTGCGGCCCCAAAAAATTCGAAGCCGACTGAAAAACGGCTGCTGACTCCATGTCATACAGTACGGTTGTCCCGGCTGCATCATCCGCACCAAAACCGACGCTGCCGCTACCGGAAGTCTGCGTGAAACGCTCTCCCGCATTTTCCGGCTTCTGCAATACCGCAGCGGCACTCTCCGGATCGGTCAGAATACGGGCTCCAGTCAGAAGCTCTGCCTCCGGAAATGCACTTTGCAGCAGAAGATCCGGATAGAAGCTTCGGCCGCTCACCGTATCCGTCAGATGTCTTCCCAGATACAACCTTCCCGGCAATGCATGGGAAATCCCGGCTGCACTGCCGAAACTAATTAACAGATCTCCCACCGATGCATCGTAAACCGTAAGCACACTGCCGACCGCAGCAGCCGCCTGTACCGGTCCGGGACCGGTAATGCACAGAACCGTCTCCTGCGCGGCATCTTCATAAATTGAAAAGTGATTTCCCAGCGGCGCCTTCGCCACACGTTTCATATGAAGTTTCTGAATCAGCGCCTTTGCCTCTGGATAAAGCGCGACAAAAAGATAAACCATTACTTCTCCTTACCATAGCGTTCCTCTGCCTTCCGCTTTTCCTCCCGCTGTCCATTGACGGAAATCAGCGCAAGCATCAGGAAAACACAGAGGAAGCCAATGCCATCATACAGGGTAAACGGTGTATGCAGGCATAACGTTCCAATCAGCGCCGCAGAAATCGGCTCTGAAAATCCATAAAGAATGCCCCGGTCGGCGCCAATGAGCCGAACACCGCTCATATACAGCGGAAATGCCAAAACATTGCCGATCAGAACTACACCGATGATTCCCAGAAATCCGAAAAAGCCCGGTACATAGCGATAGGTCCAGATATGAAAAGCAATACTGAAAAACACGCCGCCCATGAGAAAAGCCCAGCCTTGCAGCATAAAAATACTGTATTTACGCATAATGCGAACCGGCGCAAGATTATAGATCACTACCGTAAACGCGCTGAGAATTCCCGTTACGAGTGCAGCCATGGATACCCCGCCGGACGAACCGCTGTCATTGCCGATCAACGACATCCAGTCCCCGTGGGTCGTGATCAAAGACACCCCCACGAGAGCCAGCAAAATCGAGAGGATTTCCAGAAACTTCGGTCCGCGGCGCTGCACATAACAGGTAATGCATAAAATGAAGATCGGTGACAGATCCTGAAGAATGGTGGCTACACCGGCTGTCGATAACTGTATGGTTCGAAAATAAAGGTATTGGCAGAAGCTGACACCCAACAGTCCGTAAACAACAAGCTCCACTGCCTCCTGCCGGTTCTTCCACGGCGAAAGGATCGATTGTCCCCGGAGCAGGCTGTATAAAAGAAGAATGATGCCTGCACATCCCAGACGAATCGGCACGAGCCAATGTGCATCCATGCCCTCTACAGAAAATAAATACTGGCCGATACTGCCGGAAATACCCCAGCAGATTCCACCCAGTGTCGTTAAAAGAATACCTTGAAGATTTCGATTGTCCATTTATATTATTCCATGCTCTGCGGCTTCCGGAAAATACCGGTCCAGTGCCGAAGCCTGTAAATGTTCTCCGATCACGATCAGTACCTCGCGGGTTGGCGTTGCTCTGTGGAAATCGATGTTTTCCCTCGTTGCATTGACCTCGAGAAACGTCCGGTTATCCACAAGCCCTTCCAGCGATTTCCATACGGTTTTTGGCCGAAAGCCCGATTCCTTTGTTGTTATATGTTCTTCTTGCTCCGTTTTTTGAGATGGTTTATCCACTAAAACGAAGCCTTTGACCCTGGATATCCACCCAAGATCCGGATCCCGGAACAGCTTCGTAAGCCGCTCGCGGATTCCCTGTTCGGTGTCATGCACACCAAAATAAAAGGCCGACTGAAAACCGCTTTCCTTTCCGACCTGCCGTTTTACATGACTCACTTCCCGATAACCGGCCTGCTCGATGCGAAAAAAGTCTTCCTCCTGAAAGGTACTCCACTCCTTTGTGATGATCTCCTCCGGAAGAAGCTTCCGGTCACATTGAAATTCCCGGAAACACTCCATAAGACAGTCCAGCACCGCTGCCTGCGGTGCCTCATTCTGATGGCTCAGCACGAAAATGCCGGCCGGTGCCATTTCCGAAACCAGCACATAACGGCTGTCTTTACTGCCTTCCCGGCATAAAGAATTCTGCGGCGACGCTATGGTACTGTCGAGAATGCCGACGACGGTTCCAATCTCATACCACCGGTCCAATGGTTCCTCCCGGAGCGTATCGAAAAATTCATCCGCATCATAAATTCCGGAAGGCTCCACCAGAATGCGGGTATATCCCATCATGGCCATGGAAATCAGTTTGGTTTTAAACCGCCGCTGATGTGCTTCCGGGCCGTCACCGCCGATCACCATCTCAAGGCCGCAGCCCTGCGACAGAAGATCATGCAGAAAAACCAGATCCACATTAATGGCGCCATAGTCATTTTCCAGAATGCAGACTTTTTCCCCCTGCCGGAGCAGGAAAGCCGCATACTGCCGAAGAAACGTGGTTTTCCCGGAGCCCAGAAAGCCTGTGATCAGATCGACTTTACAACGTTTATTCAAGACCGGTTTCCTCCGGAAGTCCCAGCATAATATTCATATTCTGCACAGCAGCTCCGCTGGCGCCTTTTCCCAGATTATCAAACAGCGCGGTAACGCAGGTCTGCTCTTCGTAGCCGGAAACAACCAGCTCCAGATGATTCGTACCGGCATATTCATTGGCATAAAGAGTCGGCTTTCCGTGTTCAAAATCCGCAACGTGCACGAAGTGCTCCTTCCGATAGTATTCTGCAAGACGCTGACAGATTGACTCTGCCGACGGATGTCCCGGAAGCAGACGGTTTTGAAGCATAATAGTTGTAGCCATGCCCTTATAGTAGTCATCCACAACCGGAAGAAAGACCGGCGGATTGGAAAGACCGGTCCAGCGCATCATTTCCGGCACATGCTTATGCCGAAGGGAAAGTCCGTAGATACCCGGTGCGCTCAGTTCCTCCGGACGGTTCTTCTCTTCATAACTGGCGATCATTTTTTTTCCGCCGCCGGAATATCCGGTCAAAGAAAAGCAGGTCAGCGGATAATCCGCCGGAACAATCCCCATTCGAATAAGCGGCGCTACGGAGGAGATCAGACCGGTTGCATGACAACCCGGATTTGCCAGACGACGGGCGTTGCGAATTCGTTCCCTCTGCTCGGCACCGAGCTCC
>ONLM01000182.1 GCA_900318695.1 uncultured Eubacteriales bacterium
GACAGGCAACGGAGAAGCCCATCTTCACTTTGACGATCCGGTCCGTGCCCCGGCTCCCGGACAGTCTGCCGTTTTTTATGATGACGAAAACTGTGTCATTGGCGGTGGAACCATCACACGATTTTCATAGGATTTTCACAGGCTGCCCGGATTCCACAGGACAGCCCGGATTCTCTTGACCGGCAATGCTTAGGCAACCTTCTCCATGATACGTTTCACTTCATGAATGATTGCCGAGGTATATGCCATGGTTGAACTTTTTCCTCCGATATCCGGTGTTGTAAATACACCATCCATCATGACTTTATCCACTGCTCTTCGAATGATTTCTGCATAATCACTTAAGCTGATGTAATCCAGCATCATACAGGCCGACCAGAGAAGGGCAGTCGGATTTGCAATTCCCTTCCCGGCAATATCCGGCGCCGATCCATGCACTGCTTCAAACATGGCCATATCCTTGCCCAGATTTGCACTCGGCATAAGTCCTACTCCTCCGATCAGACCGGACGTAAGATCCGATACAATATCCCCATAAAGATTTTCCATTACAAGAACATCAAACTGTTTCGGATTCAGAACCAGATTCATACAAGTCGCGTCCACAATCATGTCCTTCGCTTCAATCTGCGGATAAAATGCTGCAATCTCATAAAACACAGAAAGAAAAAGGCCGTCCGAAAGCTTCATGATATTTGCCTTGTGTACACAGGTCACTTTCTTTCTATGATTCTTCACAGCATACTCGAACGCAGCTCGAATAATCCGCTCGGATTTGGTTCTTGTAATTACCTTAATGCTGTGCATCTCATCATCCGAAATTTTCTCTTCGATACCTGCATAAAGATCTTCTGTATTCTCACGGAACGTAACGATATCCGTATTTGGGAACGGTGTTTCCACTGCCGGATTTGATTTCGCCGGACGCACATTGGCGTAGAGATCATATTTCATACGCATCGTTACATTTAAAGACCGGAATCCCTTACCGATTGGCGTAGTGATCGGACTCTTTAAAAGGACCTTGGTCTTTTCAAAAGATGCAAAGGCTGCATCCGGAATCAACTTGCCGTTTCGTTCATATTCTGCTTCCCCGACATTAAAGATTTCAAATTTCACCGGAACCTGTGCCGCAGCAAAAATCTCCATTACCGCATCTGAAATCTCCGGACCGATACCATCACCTTTGAAAAATGTAACTGTACGCATTTCTTTTCTCCTTCCGTCATCTGAGTCGTTCCAAACACCGCTCTGTGGGATTTTGCCGCCGTCTTTGGACCGCCCGGTATATTGTGACCTGTTCGGTATGGCATTTTGTTTTGTTGCTTACATATCGGACTTACTTTGTCACGTCTTTTATTTACTGCATAGTAACACCCAGTCTTTTCGATGTCAACCGTGTTTTTATAACGTTAAATGATGTCTTATATTCCTACGTCTTTATTTTGACTTTTTCAAAAATCATTGGTCGCTATTATCATGGAGACCGGGCTCATTTTTCTCATGTCGTCGCGCACAATATTGGAAAGAAAATCGC
This sequence comes from uncultured Eubacteriales bacterium, assembly GCA_900318695.1. Classification (GTDB taxonomy): domain Bacteria; phylum Bacillota; class Clostridia; order Lachnospirales; family Lachnospiraceae; genus Oribacterium. The sequence continues at coordinate 1,538 of ONLM01000182.1, forward strand.
GGTATGATCTGCATTGAATAAATATTCTCTCATGCATTTCGTTCACAAATCCAAAAAAGGAGTTGCTGTTACTGCAACTCCTTTTTTGATATTATTTCTCAGCCATTGGCATGACCAAATTTATTGTAATTGATAAGACAACCGTCCAAAACAATCTGCCGCTCATTGTCTGTCATTGGCAGTGTAAAAAGATGAATTTCATTCGCCTTTCCGTCCTTAATAACATAAGCGGTCACATTCTCAAGTTCATTTTCCTGCAATGCTTTCCGAATTCCCGGTACATAAATATAATCCCCGACCTCGAGAACGCCCGGCTCCTCTTTCAGATGGAACGGAATCATACCCCAGTTCATACAGTTCGAACGATATCTCTTTGTCGCATATTCCTTTGTAATATTTGCCAATGCCCCTAACACTCTCTGGCAGGAAGCGGCCTGTTCACGTGCAGAACCATCTCCTGGCTTATTGGCATAGATTGTTGAACCGATTTCAACATCCTGCGCCTTTACATTCTCCTGTCCCGGAATCCGATGAATCACATCAAACACAGCAGCTACTTCCTCTGCGATTTTTCCTGCCTTACGTGCATCCTCCAGATCACGTACAGCCTTTGCACGTCCTACATATTCCGGATCCCGTCTGGAAAGTGTAAACTCAGCCAGTCCAAGCGGATTAGACCGATAGGAAGAGGTCTCACCGGACGGGATCAGCTCATCGGTCGTAGTTACTTCATCGAGAATCTTTGATGCAACCTTAAGAAGAATGTTGTCGGTCATCTTCTCCTGCTCCGGCCAGTCCTTGATATTCGGCCCGAAACGAAGTTCCCGCTCTGTATCGGCCTTATTGTATCCGTTAAATACTCTCGCTTTATAGGATCTGTCATCGTAGTTGTATTCCGGTACGTCGCCCCAGCAATCCAATTCTTCTGCCGACGTGAGCTTTCCACCATTGGCTGCGGTTGCCGCAATAGAACGAGCATCCATCAGGCATACGGCAGACATCTGGCCCTGCCCCGGCTTGGATCCCTCACGATTTGGGAAATTACGCGTTGTATGGCGGATAGACAAGGCATTGTTTGCAGGCGTATCTCCTGCGCCGAAACAAGGTCCACAGAAAGCAGTACGGATAATCGCACCGGCATCCATGAGATCAGCCAGCAGTCCCTTCCGGTCCAAATCCGTAAATACCGGCTGGGATGACGGATAAACCGACAGGTAAAATTCATCCGCGCCAATGTTCTTGCCCTTTAATGCATGTGCAGCTTCCACTACATTCGTGTAGTTACCGCCGGCACATCCGGCAATGACACCCTGCTGTACCTGAAGCTTATGATCTTTTGTGATTTTATCAAGAAGGGTAAAGTGCGCACGTCCCTCCGCGATCTTTTCAGCTGCAATCTCCGTCTCATGAAGAATATCTTCCAGGTTATCATACAGCTCGCTGATTTCGTATGCATTGGACGGGTGGAAAGGAAGCGCAATCATTGGACGAACAGAAGAAAGATCTACCTCTACACAACCATCATAGTAGGCAACCTCTGCCGGATTAAGCTCTTTATATTCATCCCCACGGCCATGCTTTGTCAAAAAGGCTTTTGTGTCCTCATCGGTTCTCCAGATTGAACTTAAACAGGTCGTTTCGGTAGTCATAACATCGACACCGTTCCGGTAATCTGTGGTCATGGAAGAAACACCCGGACCTACAAACTCCATAACCTTATTCTTTACATATCCGTTCTTAAATACCGCACGAATTATGGCCAGCGCCACATCCTGCGGTCCGACAAACGGTGCCGGCTTTCCGGTCAGATAAATGGCCACAACACCGGGATAAGCAACATCATAGGTCTGTCTCAGCAGCTGCTTGGAAAGTTCTCCACCACCTTCTCCGATAGCCATGGTTCCCAAAGCACCATAACGGGTATGGGAATCCGATCCCAAAATCATCTTCCCGCATCCTGCGAAATTCTCACGCATATACTGATGAATTACGGCAATGTGCGGCGGTACAAAAATTCCGCCGTATTTTTTTGCTGCTGAAAGACCGAAAAGATGGTCATCATCGTTAATTGTGCCGCCTACTGCACAGAGAGAATTGTGGCAACAGGTCAGAACATACGGAAGCGGAAACTTTTCCATACCGGAGGCCCTTGCAGTCTGAATAATGCCTACATAGGTAATATCATGAGATGCCATAGCATCAAAACGGATTTTCAGATTCTCCATGTCGGTATTACTGTTATGGGCTTTCATAATCCCATACGCGATGGTCCCTTTTTTGGCCTCACTTTTATCTGCCGGTTTTCCGGTAAGCTGTTCCAGTCTGCCGGTTTCTTTTTCCGAAACCAGTTCCTGTCCACGAATCAGATAGACGCCACCTTCATGCAATTTAACCATACTTTCCCTCCTTAGCCTATAAAGATACAGTAGCTATATTTACTCATTATAAGATGTCCACCCGGCATAGGTGCATTGGGACGATATATAAATGTTTTCTGCCAGGTGTAACGTTCGCGAATAGCTTGCATTTTCCGCTCGCAATTCATTGCGTTCTTTTCACAATATAGCGGAAAATATATATCGGCGAAACCGTGTTTATGATATATTTAGTATCGGAATTTCCGATGTGCTTCGCTTTAGGTCTGTTTTCAGCCCAAATCAATATTTATTATTTATTGCTTTTATCGCTTGAAGTTTCTTAGAAAGAAGGCTTTTATGGAATTCAAAGAATTAAGCTATTTACTTGCCATTGCAGAAGAAAAAAGTATCTCTAAGGCGGCGGAACGTCTTTATATGTCTCAATCCAGCCTTTCAGAATCCTTAAGCGGTATGGAATCCCGGCTGGGCTCCAAACTCTTTGTCCGAACATCTGCGGGAGTTCGTCCTACCGAAGCCGGCCTCCTGATGATTCAATATGCCAATGAAACCCTTTCCGAATTTCACCGTGTAAAAGATCAGATTCAGGATATCAAGGAATTAAAAGGCGGTGAGGTCATTCTGGGAATTTCCAGTTTTCGTGGTTCCTATCTGCTTCCTCCGGTCTTAAACGCCTTTCGTATGGAATATCCGTATATTCACGTAAAAATCGTCGAGGCACATTCCATGAACCTCGAACAGCTCCTTTTAAGCGGACAAATCGATATCGCACTGCTGGCATTGCCGACCGTCAATCCGCGTATCAGTGCAGAACCCATTATGAAAGATGAAATCTGTCTTATTACGAGCCAGAATCATCCTATCGTTGCAAAAGCATATAAAACAAAAACAGCGGGGAACATCCCGCTGTCTATCGATATAAAATATACCACAAATTATGAATTTCTGTTAAGCGGCAGTGATACGATTCTCGGAAAAGAAGCCCGTAATCTTTTCCGAAAATATAAGATCACGCCCGTCACTTATAATGAATCCTTAACCGCCCTTTTCGCCGCAGCGCTTGCCGCTTCCGGTCAGGGAATTGCCTTTACGTATTACAGTTCCCGTCATTATTTCCGAAACGCCGCTTTTCTGTCACTGGAAAAAGAACGCAACGCTATCGATCTTGCAGTAGCCTTGTCTCCCGGGCGGTATCATTCAAAGGCTGCCTTAGCCCTGAAAGAAGTCATGTTTAAGGTGTTAGGCTATTGAGCTTTATGCATCCGCATTGGCCCTTCGAATCTCTTCGATCTTGTCATAACAGCCGATAAACGCATCAACCACACTCGGAGAAAATTGTTTACCGGACTGTCGGAGAATTTCTTTTTTTGCCTCTTCCGGATCCCAGGCTTCCTTATAGGCCCGATTACTTGTCAATGCGTCATACACATCGGCCACCGATACGATCTGTGCATAAATCGAAATCTGGTTTCCGCGAAGTCCTCTGGGATATCCTTTACCATCCCAGCGTTCATGATGTTCGTATGCAATGGAACGGGCAATATCCATGATTTTTCCATCTGAATGAGACAGCAGACTATCTCCATAATTCGTATGCGTCATCATCATTTGAAACTCCAGATCCGTTAACGGTCCCGGCTTCTCCAAAATCGCAATCGGAATCATCAGCTTTCCCACATCATGCATCATTGATGCCACCCGCAGATAATCCCGGTAGTCATTATTTTCATCCATCTGACTCGCAATAGCTTCCGAATATTCCGCAACACGGCGCACATGCTGCCCCGTCTCGCCGGACTTTGCCTCCATGATTTCCGCAAATGTCTGAATGATTTTTTCCTGTGCATTCTGAAACTTCTGCATATATTGGATTTTGTCATCATTCACCTTGGCATTCATGACTCCCAGTCGGAAAAATCCGGCAATAAAAAGCGCTGCGAAAAGTGCCATGACAGACAGCCAGAGGCTCTGAATATTAAAGAGATTCTCCCTTAATTCCATAAAGACATCCGATGCCGCATACAACTCATCCAGAACAAATTTCAACCCAATCATATATACCGCAAGCGCATCCCAGCGAATGGTATTGTGTTTGCTTATGATATAATCAAGATCTTTTTTTTGCTCCATATACACCAGGATCTGCATGAGAATATAGATTGCAATATAGGAAACCACACCGATTGCCATGACCGAACTTAATCTTTCAATACAGGCATATTCAAAGTATATCAGAACCGCCCGGGACATCTTCAATCCATCGATTCGTCTGAAAATATGAATCGGAACCAGTACCATAAGGCATTCCGTAACGATCATAACCTGCGAAAGGTACGGCATCATCCCTTCTGATGGCGGAAAATGCTGCAGCCAGATACTCCAAAACAATTCCATGACAAAGCTCACCATAGAATAAGAAATCAAAAAAAGACCGATTCCCTTTATTAACAGATTTCTCGCTTTATAGTACTTGCGAATCAAGTAAATGTTAAATAGAGAAAACCATAATCCTGTAAAAGTTTTCGTAAAAAAATAAAGCATTATTTGCGACATTGCCGAAGTCTCCCCCTCCGCCTCGTATTAGTCATGATACTGCTTTCGAACATCTTCGATCTCATCAAAGCATTTTGCAAATGCGTCAACAACCTTTGGTGAAAACTGCATACCGGATTGTTTGAGAATCTCCTCTTTTGCCTTTTCAGGTGGCCATGCTTTCTTATAGGCGCGCTCACTTGTCAATGCGTCATATACATCCGCAACCGATACGATCTGTGCATAGATCGATATTTCATCTCCGCGAAGCCCGCGCGGATACCCCTGTCCGTTCCATTGTTCATGATGCTCATACGCCACTGCTCTCGCAATCTCCATGATTTTTCCATCCGAATGAGACAAGAGCGTGTTTCCATAATCTGTATGGGTCTGCATCAATCGGAATTCTTCGTCATCCAGTTTCCCCGGCTTCTCCAGAATCTCCATCGGAATCATCAGCTTTCCTACATCATGCATCATCGATGCGACCCGTAAATAATCGAGATAATCACAATCCGGATCGAGCTTGGCCGCAAGAATGTAGGAATACTCTGCTACACGTTTTACATGTTTCCCGGTCTCACCGGATTTGGCCTCCATAATCTCGGCAAATGTCTGAATGATTTTTTCCTGCGCATTCTGGAATTTGCGCATATAATCCATTTTCTGATCGGTTTCCTTTGCGTTCATTACACTCATTTTAAAGAAACCGCTGAAAAACAGTGTGGTCAAGATCGCCGTAATATCCAGCCATGCACTCTGAACATTGAACGTCGCCAGTCTCAGTTCACTAAACAATGCTGTTGCAAAATAATATTCATCCAGCACCAGCTTTAAACCGATCAGATAAACCGCTATGGTTGTCCAGTCAACGGAATTATCCAGTCGTGCAATATACTTCAAATCATCCTTCTGCTGGAAACATACAATCAGCATAAAAAAGATATAGAAAACGAAATAGGTTAATATATCAAATGCAAGGATCGATGTTAACCGTTCAATGCATAAAAATTCAAGATAAATTACCGTCGTACGTATGCGTGGCATCCGGATCAGTTTATGCGTAGCATAAATCGCCGGCACAATTGCTATATACTCTGTAATAACGATGATTTGCGCATAGAGCGGACTCAGTTCTATCATATTTCCACTATGAAACATCCAAAACAGTTCCACAATAAATGTCACAAAGGAACTGGATACAAGAAAAAGACCGATATAACGCCACACGGTTCTTTTCAAATTGTAAAGATCATGCATTAACTTCATGATCAATCCAGAAAAAAACATTCCGGAAAGACATTTTATTATAATGTGTATAAAAATCATTTGTGGCATCGCAAAACCCTAATTTTCCCTATTCTATCGCAAAATATACTTAATTTTTTACTTCAAAAAAATAGAATTTAATTATTTCGCTCTGTGTTTTTACAAATTTAGCGCAGAAAATAATAGTACAATATTGTCGAATTGACAATACTTTCCCAAATGTATACAAATACACTTTAACGGTATAATTCTTAAGCCTGCTTTTGCCCCCAAAGGCAAAGCCATCATAAAATAAAACGAAATATTGTTCAAAATATTGAATTCTTAAAATGTGAAACTATAATAGATCTTGTTCCGTTATTTTTTTAACGATTATTCTTTTCAGTTATATTTCATATTCTTTTGGAGGGAAATATCTTATGATGGGTCGTTTAAGAGCAATGCGTGAACCGTTAAAATATGTACAAGGCCGTGACGCATTGAACAAATTTTATGATGAAATGGGTTATATGGGAAATCGCTGGCTGTTTGTATGTTCAAACAGTGGCTATAAATCCTGCCATAACAAAATTGAACAAAGCTTTGGGGATCATGATGATTACCGTCGATATGAAATTTTTGGCGGCATCTCAAGCCATGGCGAGATCAATAAAATGAAAGAAATCGTCTGTAACGATTCGATTGATGTAGTGGTTGCTGTCGGCGGCGGAAGTGCTGTTGATACCGCAAAGGCGACTGCCTATTACACTGGAAAGCATATTGTAATTGTTCCGACCGTTGCCGCTACCGATGCACCATGTACCGGCCTTTCCGTTATTTACAATGATGATCATAGCTTTGATAAATATCTCTTTTATCCGACAAACCCGGATGCCGTCATGGTTGATTGCAATGTTATTGCCAATGCGCCGGTACATTTTCTGATTTCCGGCATGGGGGACGCTTTGGGGACCTATTTTGAAGGTCGTGCATCCATTCGTACAGAATCCTCCAGCCTGGAAGGTACCGGTATCACCCGCGCCGGACAGGCTTTGGCCAAGCTTTGTTACGAAACACTTCGCGAATATGGAAAGATGGCCATTGAAGCATGTAAAGAGCACGTTGTAACACCGGCTTTGGAAAATGTCATCGAAGCCAATGTATATCTTTCCGGCGTCGGTGCAGACAATGTCAACTGTGCGGCGGCTCATTCATTCTATAATGGCGTTACCGCTGTCGGAGTAAAACACGCCGACCATGGTGATTGTGTAGCCATGGGCACATTGATTCAATTGATACTGGAAGGTGCACCAAAAGAAGAATTTGAAGATATTCAAAATTTCTGTTTGGAAGTCGGTCTTCCTGTTACCCTTGAGCAGATCGGCATCACAACCAAAGAACAGGTTGAAATCATTGCCAAAAATGCCTGCGCTCCGGGAGAAACCATTCATAATCTGGCCGGCGATGTACAGCCTTGCGAAATGTATGATGCAATTCTTCATGCGGATGCATTAGGTCGCATCGCATTAGGTAAATAACTTCAAAAATACGGAACAATAAAAAGGAGTTGCTTTCGCAACTCCTTTTTATTGTAACTTTCCACTTTAGCCTTCGATTTCAATATAATTATGTTCCGGAATTTCCTTCGCATTCTTCTTAGGAAGAGAAATCTTCAGAACGCCATTTTCAAAATGGGCATGAACATCCGACTCTGTGATTCCCTCTCCGACATAAAAGCTTCGAGCCATGGAACCACTGTACCGTTCCTGACGAATCATATGTCCATTCTTATCCTTTTCATCCTTATCAAGGGACTTCTTTGCCTGAATCGTAAGGTATCCGTTTTCCATTTCCAGTCGAACATCATTCTTCTTAAAACCAGGCAGATCTACTTCCATCTCGTATCCCTGATCAGATTCCTTCACATCGGTCTTCATGATGTTCTTTGCACGTCTTCCGAAAAGCGGATTTCTTCTCTCCCAAACGTTCCGTTCTTCTACCGGTTCAAAAAGCTGATCAAATCCATTCATCCAATCATCCATCAAATCACCCTCAGAAAATAAACTAGGCATATACATAACTGTTACCTCCTATATGTTTATCGGGTCCAGGATGCTGTTCTGAACTCATCTATATTTAGGACCTCTCCACAAATATGTTTCAAAACCATATCTGTACGAATCCTTTGGCGTCTTTTTTTGCTTGCAACTATGTTGTAGCACACGTTGTTAGCAGTGTCAATAGGTGAGTGCTAATTTTTTTATTTTTAATTTGCCTTATAGAAACGTATATCATTTACAGAATTTCCCGCATTAAATGCTACAGGAAACTGATACGCATAATTATGATGACGCCATTCCGGATCATGCATCATGCGAAGCAGATTTCGCGCCGTCATCCTGCCTAATTCAAACTTCGGATGAACAACGGATAGTACCTTTACGGTACGGGCTTCCTGAATTTTAGCATCATCAAACGACACAATGGAAACATCTTCCGGCACTTTCACGCCCCGTTCCTTAAGGAAATCCATGTAACGGTACGAAATTTCATCATTATACAGCACTAGTGCCGTACAGTCTTTTGTCCGCCTGTAAAAATTCATCAGACTCTTTTTGCTGAACTTTTCCTCCATATCTTTCGTCGAATACCACCGGATCCAATCATCATCAAAGCGAATCCCGTAATCCGAAAGGCACTCTGTGAAACCGCGATAGCGTTCCATTCCCTGCATATCATCATATTTGAACATCGCACCGATTTGTTTGTGTCCGTTTTCGATCAGGTACTTCGTAAGCTCATAACTTCCTTTGGCATCTGACATTTCCACACTGTCAAACGGAATATTGTCATAATGATTATGAATAAAAATCGTAGGTATATTTCTGCGTTCGATTTCCTTGTACAGGCGAAGATTCGGATTCGGAAAACTGGTACGGGTTCCTTCAATAATAAGACCCGAAACACCCGCCTTCAGAAAGCTTTCAAGATACATCGTTTCTTCATTAAGATGATTTCTGGTAATGGCCACATCAATCTGAAAGCCCTGCTCCTGCATGACAGACTCAATGCCTGCATAAACCTCCGGAAAAAGATAATCCGCGAAATAACTGAGAATCAATCCGATGTGTGGTTTATTCTCCAGATTTTCTTCACTATCATTCCGATAGGACACATACGTACCGCTTCCCCGGATTCGGGAGATCAGGCCTTCCTGTTCCATTTCCTCAAGAGCCGTCCGAACGGTCTGCCTGGAATATCCGAATTTCTTTTCCAGAACATGTTCCGACATGAACTTATCGCCATTCTTCAGCACACCGCTTAGAATCAGTGTCCGTCCCCATTTATATAGTTTTCGATATTTCAGGCTGTCATTGTTTGGGTTATCAATTTCCTTTGCCATATCCTTCACTCTTAACCATTCGTATCCACCGAAATCCGGAATTCTTCATTACTTAATGACCTGCAAGGACTGACGATCTGCAAATACTGCTACAAATACCAGGAAAATAATTCCCTGAATAAGCTGCATCATCTGCGTAGAAAATCCCATCATGGTCAATCCACTGTTTAAAACAATATATAGAAGTGATCCAACAATAATATTTTCGAAACGGACCTTCGCACCACCGGAGATTGGCATACCGCCCAGAACCAGAGCAATCAGAATCTGCGTCTCCAGCTGATTACCGCCGGAGGACGTAACCGAACCGACTTTAATGACATTAATGAAAGCAGCAAAGCCGGTAATGGCTCCAGACAGCACATAGATCCAAAACTTCATGTGATCCGTACGAATACCGGAAAACATTGCCGCTTTTTCTCCTGCACCAATGGCCTTCAGATATGTACCGAATTTTGTATAACGAAACACGACAAAACCTACAATAAGGACAATGAGGGTCAATGCCACCTTCAGTCCGGTACTGTCATAATTGATCAGCGCCGCAGAGCCTGCGACAGGTGCATTGGTTGTCATATACTTAATGAAACCACGGAACAGAAACATCGTACAAATCGTTACAATAAATGACTTGATTTTACGGTATACATAGAAATAGCCGTTGAATGCGCCAATCATGGCTCCCGCCGCAATTCCGCTCACAATACTTAACGGAACGCTCACCTTGGAAACCATACATACCACGATCGATGCAATACCCAGAATCGATCCCTGTGAAAAATCCAGACCACCCATGGTCATAATGAAAAAAACACCTGTCGTCGCAATCATCGTGACATAGATTTGTGAAAGAACCAGCGGCATGTTCCGGATCATTCTGAAATTCGTGAGTATATTAAAAATCAAAAATACAATCACCAAACCGACAATCGGAAGCAATGCCCGGACCATAGACATTTTTGAAGCCTGCTTCAGCGGCTCCTTCGGATTGGCTGTTTGCCCCACTTTACTCGTTGCTGTCATAATTCCTCCTTAAACCATCATGGTGATCAGATTGTTTTCATCCAGCGTTTCTTTTCTCTCGATCTGGCCGCTGATCATACCGTCTTTCATGATTATGATACGATCGCACATACCGATCAGTTCCATCAGCTCTTCGGAAATCATGATGATGGATTTTCCTTCCTTACGCATGCGATCCATAAGCTGATATATATCCTGTTTTACCTTAATATCAATGCCTCGCGTCGGACTGTCGAGCACAACGATGTCCGAATCCTTTCCGATCCATCGTGCCAATACCACCTTCTGCTTGTTACCGCCGGAAAGATCAGCCACAAACTGATCGACATTGACCATTTTGACAGACATTTCCTTCGCAAATTTATTGGCAAAATCCTTTAATGTCTTGTCATGCAGCATATGCTTTTTATCAGCCAGTTCATCCAAAGACGGCAGACAGATATTATCCTTAATGCTCTGATTCATGACAACCGATTCATTGTCTCTGTCCTTTGATGTATAAGCAATACTCGATCGAATGGCGGTCGGAATATCGTTGATTGCCGTTCCATCGGCAAGCGTCACACTGCCCTCCCGGTCATAGGAAGCGCCAAAAATGGCTTTTCCGATTTCATGCATACCGGACTCCGAAAGTCCTCCGAATCCCAAAATCTCTCCCTTGTGAAGTTCAAAATTCACATCTTTGATCAATCCCGGTACGGTAACATTTTTAACAGAAAGAACAACCTCATCGGAAATGGTTGTACCGTAATCCGAACGATAATACTCACCGGTCACTTCACGTCCAACCATCAGTTTTTTGAGATCATTTTCAGTCACTTCGCTGCTCTTTACCGTATCAATATAAACGCCGTCCCGTAAAACCGTAATCGTATCCGAGCGCTCCAAAACCTCCTGTAGATCATGGGAAATAAAAATAACCGTATTGCCGTTGCTGCGAATCCGGTCCATGACTTTGTAGAGTTCATTTCGACCTTCCTGAGAAAGCGCTGTTGTGGTTTCATCAATCACAACGATTTTCGGATCAAAATAGGTTGCCTTTACGATTTCTACAAGCTTTCGATCCTCAAAGTTATAGTCATCGATCATTCGTTGCGCCTTTATACGCTCAAAGCCGTACTGTTTCAGCAGTTCATTCGCTTCTTTAATCATCTGCTTTGTATTTTTGATTCCATAATGCACAAAGCGGTCCTCATGTCCGAGAAAGATATTTTCAGCAACCGTAAGTCCCGACAGTGTACCCAGTTCCTGTACGATAATAGAAACTCCGTGATCATTGGCGTCCACCTGATTCTTCGGATGAATTTCCTCTCCATCCAGAATAAAGGTGCCGCTGTCAATGCTGTAAATACCTGTCAGCATATTGGTCAGCGTCGATTTACCCGAACCATTCTCACCGATCAATGCATGCACTTCTCCTTTACGAATCGTAAAGGAAACATTCTGCACTGCCTTCGTAATGCCGAAGGACTTGCAGAGATTATTTACCTGTAATCGAATTTCGCTCATCTTGTCCTCCTGTATCACTTTACTATCTCACCCTTATTCACCTTTGTTGTTACCGTGATGATGATGAGCAGTGCAAAACCTGTAATGACATCCTGAATTGCCGTCGGCGCTCCCAGCGCAATGAAACCAAAGAAAATAATATTGATAATAAACTCTCCGATGATGATAGCCTGTAGAGGAATACCATACTTCTTAAACGCTACGCCGAAAAAGCAACCCATAGTCGGTACAAAGTTACGGCTCATGGATGCCATACCTGTAACAGCGACCATGGACGAACCGTAGCTGATTGTTAAAACCGCCATGATACCTAAAAAGCCGCCGCTTAAGATGAACGCCAGAATTTTATATTTATTTACGTTAATACCCATGTTTTTGGCAACGAATTCATTGCTTCCGATGGCATAGGTATACGTACCGATTTTCGTATAATTAAGAAAAACATAAGCTACCGCAAAAGCCACAACTGCCAGAACAATATCTCCCGGCATCTGCCCAAACATACGAAGGTCTGCAGGCAAAGTCTGCTCTACGCCGCCCGCAATATAGTTCGCAACAGCCTCATAGATCAATGCCAGACCTGTTGTTACAATCATAGAAGGAATGCGAAGCTTTACGTAAAAGCTGCCATTAAAGAGACCTACCAGACATCCGCAAAGCAGCGAACCAATAATCAGACCGCTATAACCAAGCCCGAACTTGGTTGCAAAAACGCAGCCGACAATTGCTGACAGCATAATGTTTGCACCGATTGAGAAATCAAACATTCCCATAACCATAACAAAATAGAAGCCTACGGCACCTACACTTGCAATCAGGCTGGCCTGAAAATAGCTCAGCATATTATTAAAGGAACCGAAATTATGCGGTGTCAGAACCTTGAAGATACCCCAGGAAAGTACTACCAGAAACAATAAAATCAAATAGCCGCGGAGACTTCCGGTAACCTTTTTTTCTCCTGTTATCGCAGTAGAAGAACTCATCTCAATACCTCATCAAAACGTTTTAAAAACCGAGCCGGTATCTGTGCCTTCGCTCGATACCGGCTCTATTTCTGTCTAAGAACAGATCCTTTTTTTATTTCCCTGCGCGGGCAGCAGCGTCTTCAATAGAGATCTTTGCTGCCGCATTCTTTAATCCTTCAAAATCAAGCTTGGACATTTCTACAAGTTCTTCATCCTTATATGGAAGCTGATCTACGAAGTACTTCTCATATGCCTTGTAATCATCAGCAGATGAAACATAGAGATATGGGAACGGAACATCGTTGAACTTTCCTTCGAATCCTGTGTAGTTGCCTTTGATTGCATTGTAAACCATCATAAATGCAATTAACGGATCACAGTAATGTCCGCCGGACTCACCTGCCATAGAACCATTTGCAAGTCTCTCGCCAAGATCCGGAAGGAAGTCTGTTGATACAATATCAATGTCCTTTGTCTTTCCTGCACGTTCAACTGCTGCAATGGCGCCCTGAAGAGGATCTCCACCACCGCCGGCCGGAATCAGCGCATCCAGCTTAGGGTCCGCAGACATTAATGCTTCCGCAGCCTTAGAGCCGCCCTCGGAAGTTGTGCCGGCATACTGAGGCTCAGAAAGCTTTGCCTGATCATCCGGATGATCCTTATTCCATTTTTCAACACCGGCCTTATAGCCTTCCCATCTTCCGAGCCAGGTTGCATCGCCCTGCTCCCAGCCGATGAGACCAATATTACGGTCGCCCTTCTCCAGAAGGATGTTTACAAGCTTTTCACCATTCTCCGGTTCGTTCTCATGAACAGCACCTACGAAATAAGGAGAATCTGTAGCAGCCTTGTAAATATCTGCACTATTGTCCTTTGAAATTACACGGAAGAACTGTGCAAGGTAAACCTTGTTGTCATTACATGTCTTGATGGCTGAAGTCATTTCTGTATCAGAAGAGTTACAGATTACAATACCCTGACAGCCGGCAGCCGCAAGCTGTTCTACGGATGCGGTAACCTTCTCGGAAACGTGCCCCTGGTCTACATACTGAACCTGAACTCCCAAAGCCTTTGCGGCTTCATCAAGAATCAGCTTACACTGTGAACCAAGTACATCGGTAGAAGACCAAATAGAAACACCGATCTTGATGTCCTTGTTCTCGATCGCTTTTCCACCACCTGCTGCCGGTGCGGAAGAGCTGCCGCAAGCTGCAAGTCCTGTGACCATAGCGGCGGATGCTGCAATGGCTACGACTTTTTTGAAAATTTTTCTCATTACACAACCTCCAAAATAATATTAAATTGTTCACGCTCATCGTTGCTTTTAACAACGTCTCTGATGCTAGTCTATCAATGCATTTGGGCAAATGCAATAGAATACAAACTGTTTTTTGCAAAATGTTGTATTGTTTTTACACATTTTTTTGCTAAAAGTAAAAAAATTGCTTTTGGGGATTACACATAGTGCACAAATTGCTATCGTTTTGCCCTTTTTGAAGCATCAAAACGTCATAAATTCGTTCTAGGCAGAGATTTTTTTCATTTTTGCGCTATGTGGACAATACAACTTTGCATTTGTACTGTTCCGTACATCTTTTCTCATTTTTCACCCAAAGCATGTATTGCCTCATACAACTTTCTCCCGCACCTTTTTACTCCGGCCGTACAAGCTCCGTCCCTATTCCCTGCACTGTTTTCGCCCTGATCCGAGCAGGATCTCCTTCATTCATTCTGTTGCTTTCTTAAATTCATGCTATAATGACTCTATTATGAAAGACATTCTTCAATCAAAACTCGAACAGCAAAAGAAACTGCAGAAGAAGAAAAAAGAGCAACTTGCCAAACTTCTAAAACACTCAACTCTGCTTGAATACCTGACAACTCGATATAAAATCGTAACTATTCTTGCGGCAAGCTTTGCATTTCTGATTCTTTTCGGCACACTTCTGCTTTCCCTTCCTTTTTCAAACCGAACAGCAGGAACCTCTATACTCACGCATCTTTTTGTAGCCACCAGTGCGGTTTGTGTTACCGGCTTATCCCCGATTACCGTCGCAGAACAGTACACTCTGTTTGGTAAGATTATTATGATTCTTCTTATGCAAGTCGGCGGTCTGGGGCTTATGACTTTTGTGTCCATGGCTCTGACTCTGGGACGAAACAAATTCAGTTTCAAGGAGCTCACCGCTTTTGCGGACGCCGCAGGAAAACACGGCTACTATGATGTCAGCGGGTACTTAAAGCGAATCCTTCTTTATACTTTTGCTTTTGAATTCCTTGGCCTGATTGCTTTGGCCATCCGTTTCACTGCGGATTTCGGTATGAAACAGGGCCTGTTTAACGCTCTTTTCATATCGGTCGCCGCTTTCACTAACGCCGGTTTTGACTGTTTTGCATCGGATTCTTTAGCACGTTATGCAACCGATCCACTGGTTTCCATTACCGTCATGCTTCTGATTATAGTGGGCGGTCTCGGTTTCATGGTATGGATTGAATTAAGACACCATTATCAGGATATGAAGAAAAAACGTCTTCCGCTTCGAAGTGTGTTTTCTTCTTTTTCTGTCCACACCAAGGTCGTCTGCACAATCACCTTCTGGCTGATCGTATCCGGAACACTGCTTTTCCTTCTTTGCGAATGGAACAACCCTCTCACTTTAGGCACACACTCCATTCCGGATAAATTTCTTATTGCGGCATTCCAGTCTGTCACCTTACGTACCGCAGGTTTTGCCACCATTTCCATGGCCGCCTGCCGACGCGTTACCCGTATGATCATGTGTCTATTTATGATCATTGGCGGTTCTCCGGGTGGTACAGCCGGTGGTATTAAAACCACCACTTTTCTAGTGATCATCGTTATGTTGCGGAGTTTCTTTAAAAATGAACCGGATAACTGCAATCTGTTTCATCGGAGAATCCGGAGAACGGATTTCGTCAGTGCAGAACTGATTTTAACCATCTATATGATATTCCTGTTTATCGGTGTCGCACTCCTGTCCGTTACCGAACCGGAGATTCCCGTTCTCGACTTGACCTTTGAAGGCGTTTCTGCAATTGCAACGGTCGGGCTGTCTGCAGACGTCACCTCTTCTCTATCCATTCTTGGAAGAGTGATCATTATCGTTATGATGTTTACAGGCCGTATCGGGCCACTGGCCATGATTGAAATTTTCGAACGGAAATCAACAGCTCCGCCTCACGAACATGTACATTATCCGCATGCTGATATCCTGATCGGATAAAGAACTGTTCCCGCCTCGTTTTTTAACCATCTTTTTATTTAGGAGATTTTTTCATGAGTGATCGTAAAAGCTTTACCGTCATCGGCTTAGGTATTTTCGGAAGTGCGGTAGCAAAAACCTTTGCCCGCGCCGGCATGGATGTCATTGCCATCGACCGGAATATGCTCGCTGTAGAAAATGTTGCAGATACTGTTGAGAATGCGGTTCGCGCCGACAGCACGGACATCGAACAGTTGAAGGAGGCCGGTGTGCAGAGCACCGATGCCGCTGTCATTGCCATGGGAAGCCATCTGGAAGAAAGCATCATTACCATTCTCAATTTAAAAGACCTTGGCGTGAAGGAAATCATCGCCAAGGCCAACAATAACAATTATAAATATGTACTTGAGAAAATCGGTGCGACCCGCGTCATTCAGCCGGAAAAAGAAATGGGCGTCCGTACCGCCTCCATGATCATGACCCCGAACATCCGCGATCTGATCCAGCTGGATGATCAATATGCCGTAGTCGAAATGCATACGCCGACACTCTGGCAGGAGCACAGCCTGAAAGAACTGAATCTCCGCGCAAGCTTTGGCATTAACGTCATTGGTCTTCGCCATGAAGATACCGGCCACCTGCATATGATGATCGACGCTTCCGCTCCGTTAAAAGGAAGCGATATTCTCGTCATGATCGTGGATCGTGAAAAGTTCAATAAGCTCAAATTGACTTAATTTCCACCCGGTACAGGTGCCGTTTTTTGAGTCTCTTCTTCATTCAAAATCTCGATCATCTCTCGAATCATATCTTCGTCCTTCAGTTTGAAGAGAAACTCCACACGTCTGGATGACTCCATATTAACGGTTCCATCTGCATTCAAAACCGGATCTGTATAAGATTTACCATTGGTAGAGATCAGCTCCCGCATGGCGGTCAGCTGATCTTTATTTAATAACGGAGTCTCATCCGAAAGGCAGTATTCCGCTACCGAGTACGCTCTCTTTTGCGAAAGGTTCAGATTAAAAAGATACGTTCCCATAGTATCCGTATGTCCCTCAATATCGATTTCTGATACATATTCCCGGAACTTGTCGCTCAAAAGAATACGTGCATATCGTGGCAGAAATTCCGCCATAAACTGTTTTCCGGAATCTTTTAATACATCATCATTGTAGGCAAATAAAATGCTGGACGATACCGTAATTGCTCCCGTTTTTTCATCCACCGCAATGGCAAGATGTGAATCACTGAATTCCCGTTTCAAAGCTTCGATCAGTTCCGAGCGTATACCTATAATACGATCCAGCTTTGCCTGTTGGGAATCCATGACTTCCTGCAGGTTTTGAAGAAGTGCCGACTGCTGTTTCAGAGTGTCTTCCTGTTCTTCGATGCGTACCCTTTGGGCATTCAATTCATCCTGCTGCGACGCAAGTATCGAGGCCTGCGCGTTCAGTTCATCCTCCTGGGAGGACAACACAGCGGCCTGCATCGAAAGCTCCTTTTCTTTCCCCGTTAACTGGTTCTGCTTTTCATCGTATTGCATTCTTGCATGCAGCGATGTCAATGCAATGACCAGAACAAAACAAAGAAGGAGTCCCGCCATCATATCGGAATAGGACAGCCAGTATGTTGTTTCTCCATCCTGCTTTCTGCTGATATGTTTTTTCATAGGATTCTTCATACATCCGATCCTTTCCGTTGTCAGAGACGGAAATACAACCACTTATCTGCCCAAAAATGATTTTCTGTTTTTCCCGTTTCTGGCTTCATCGATAGTAGCGGCAAGTCCATCCATAGCCTCTGTCAGCTGATCACAGCTGTCCTGCAAATCCAGATAGCTCTGTGCAATTACATCCGGAAGCTTGTCATTGGCTGTTTTCATTTCCTGCAGCTGATCCCGGAAATGTGTTTCCACATCAATCAGATTTTCATTGATCGTCCGGAAGGTACCATCCACATTTTTAGGAACATCCGAAATGGCACGCCGTATATTCTGCAGCAGTTCTCTTTGTGCCTGAAGCTCCGTATGGAATACCCGGATTGATTCCTGCATCGACTTACGGTATTCGTCACTGTCCAGCAGGAACTGCCGCTCATCCTGAAGAATTTTCTGATCGTTTATGCGATTTTTGTCGAGAGCTTCCAGAAGCTGCTGCATCATTTCTGCATTTTTATTCTGCAGATCATAAGACATTCCGACAAGATCGGAAAGCTTTTTAAATGCACCACCCAGCGATTCGTTCATGTCCTTGATGAAGGCGATCACAATTTGCCGCAACGCTTCTGTCTGATTCTGCGAAGCAAAATTCGTATAGTCCGAAAGTGTCTGCTGCATTTTCGAAAAATGCGGATTCAAAATCGTCTGTAAAGCAGCTCCGATCTGTTCCGCCGTTTTACTGTATGCACGGAGCTGACGTTCCTGAAATTCAATCAGCGTATTTACACTGTCCGCTTCTGAATCCGGCAACACATACTTTTTATATACATTCTGAAAGTTTCGAATCTCCGATTCGGCTTCATCCAGTTTTTTCTTAAAGGAAAAATTGAACACAAGAGAAAAAATCATTCCATAGATCGAAGTATGGAATGCGATCTTGATGCCATCCATTAACGGAGCTATGCTGTTCGTAATTTCCGCCGTACTTCCTGTATTAAAGCTCCGAAGTCCCAAGGAAAGACCAACGAACGTTCCTAAAATGCCAAGTCCGGTCATGGCTCCCGCAACCTGATTTAACAAGTTTCGGTGCATCACTTCATCTACGATATCATCATTGAAATACTCCTCGATATCGCATTTATAGTCGTTTCGACTCATTTTCGCTATGCGGCTCATCTCATAGTGATACTCTTTATACCGATCAAGCAGATACTTTTCCTGAAACAGATCTTCCTGCTTTTCTTTATAGGCATCAAACAGAAATCCTTCGGTATTCAAGGCATCCGTATGAATCTTTTCCGATGCACGACGAAGATCCTTTATAATCCGGTTCATTGGGCCAAAACTGCAGGCCTCACAGCGAATCAGAATAATGGCGATCAGGATAAACATTCCCGCGTTTACTGCCAGATTTTCTACACTCTGTGCCTGTCTGGATACCAGATTGAGATATACACACAATCCTGCCATCGCAAAAAATGTAAAGGTCACAAGCCATTCATACCATCTTCTGTTTTGCATATTGTCACGCTCCTATCGGTTTTTTCCGAATTCAACTACTTTCATTATACCAACAGACGGCAAAATCCGGTCACTTTTCAAACTTTCTTATGAATCTTGTATTTCTTTTTTCATAAAAAGCACCGGGCCTGCTTTCTTTCATTTATAAGAAAGAAATTTCAGGCACCGGCACGACTCTTTTACATTACTTTTTCTTTATTTTCCAAGTACAATCACATTCCAGGAAGCCGGCTTCAATGTTGTCGTAAGCCTTGCTCCCTCCATCTGATAATCTCCTCGCTGTATCGGTTTCACCGTTTCTCCGGCGGCCGAATTTACCGCTTTCATATCACTGCCTTCCAATGCCTCATACGTCTGAACCTGATATCCTTCAAACCCTCGAAGGGCGATCTCAAAATCAACGGTTTCCTCCGTGTTTCGATTGACGGCAAAGACCGCTACCTGATCCTTTTCTTCATTATAAACTGCCACCGCATCTACATCTGTTACCGCTCCATGTCCGCTTGTTTCATGAGTTCCCGTATGAATCACCGGCTGCAATGCATAACCGCGTCCATACTTGGATGCATGATAAAACGGATAGAAAATGGTCTGTCTCCATGCCGGACCATCCTCTTCGGTCATAATCGGCGCAATAACATTTACAAGCTGGGCAAGACACGCAATCTTTACCCGATCCGAATTCTGAATAAATTTAATAAGTGCAAGCCCGTCAACAATGGCATCCTCATAGGTATAGATGTCTTCCAGCAGGTGCGGATGGGATCTCCACGGCATATTCGCCATATCCTGATCATCCTGTGTCCGTGTATGATACCAGACGTTCCACTCATCAAAACTCAAGTGAATCTTCTTTTTGGAACGTTTCTTCGCCTGTACGAAGTCACAAATAGAAATCACCGTATGAATAAAATTCTCCAGATCATCGGACACGGCAAAAAAGTCTGCCGTATCATTCTTTTCATTGCCCCAATACTGATGAAGGGATACATAATCAACATAATCGAAACACTCATCCAGAACCTGCTCTTCCCAGGTTCCGAATGTCGGCATTCCTTCATAAGAACTTCCGCATACAACAAACTCCAATGACGAGTCCATCAGTTTCATGGCTTTCGCTGTTTCGGCTGCAAGCCGTCCATACTCTTTTGCTTCTTTGTGCCCTGTCTGCCAAGGCCCGTCCATCTCATTACCGAGACACCAGGTTTTTATACCGTACGGTTTTTCATCTCCGTGTTTTCTCCTGAGATTGGCATAATATGTATCCGTATCTAGATTACAATACTCCAGAAGATTCAATGCATCCGAAACGCCTCGCGTACCTAAATTCACCGGCATCATAACACTGGAATCGGCTTTTTTTGCCCACTTTTGAAATTCCTGTATTCCCACTTCGTTCGGTTCCAGTGTACGCCATGCGAGATCCAGTCTCTTCTTACGTTCTTCCTTCGGTCCTACACTGTCTTCCCAAAAGAAATTCGAGACATAGTTTCCACCCGGATAACGGATGATCGGCACATTCAGCTCTTTTACAAGCTCCAATACATCCTTACGGAACCCATCCTCATCGGCTGCCGGATGCCCCGGCTGATAGATTCCTGTATAAACAGCCCGTCCCAGATGTTCAATAAAAGAGCCGTAGAGACGATCATCTATCTTTGCAATCCGAAAATCTTTTTCCACAATCATTGTTGTTTTTTCTGCCATATCTTTTCCTCTTTCTTATCTGCCTTAGCCTTTTACACCACCTGCGGTCATGCCCTCAATGAAATATTGCTGGAAGCAGAAAAAGAGGATCAGAATCGGAACAATGGCAAAACAAGAGCCGGCAATTAAAATGTCATAATTATTTCCATACGGAGTAAGCAAACTGGAAAGTCCTACCGGTAGCGTAACTTTATTTGCGCTGCGGACCACGATCATTGGCCAAAGAAAATTATTCCAGCTGGCCATACCTTCATAAATGCCCATAGCTGCAAAGGATGGCTTCATAAGCGGAAGCATGATCCGGGCAAAAATACCGTATTCGGTCGCTCCGTCAACACGGGCCGCATCCAGAAAATCCTTGGGAATACCCATCAGATACTGTCTAAAGAAAAACACCAGCATTGGTACAACCAGATACGGAAGTATAATGCCCCATATCGTATCGATCGTTTTCATCTTTACCGTCATCTGATACAGCGGAAGCAGGATGACCTCTGTCGGAATCATCATGACCAGCATAACCAGCAGAAAGATCACATCCTTTCCTTTGAAATCATACATGGCAAATCCATATCCCACACAGGCACTCAGGAACAAGGCAAGCCCTGTCTGAATCACCGTAACGGTAAGAGAATTCAAATACCAACGGAAGTAGTCATTGGCGCCAAAGAGAAGCTGGACATAATTGTCGAAATTTGCATGCTCCCAATCGATTGAAAAATTGAGACCATATCGCATCAGATCATCCCCCGGACGAAGAGACGAAACAAACAGCAGTGCCAGCGGCAGCAAGACAATCACCACGATCATCACATAGATTACAAACATAATGAACGAATAGATCCGTTCCTTTTCCCGTTTTCCCATGATCATTCCTCCCTCTTTCCACCAAGTGTTCCATTGATTTTCAGCTGGATCACATTGATGACCATTACAATCGTGAGAAGTACACAGCCTACCGCACTGGCCAGACCGATCTGATTCTGTTCCCATCCCATGCGATACAGATAGCCAACGATCGTTGTGCCCATGTTATTCGGCGAATTGTTGCCGTTAAACAGCATGTACGACTCCGTAAACATGGCCAGACCTCCATAAATGGAAATGGTCAGAACATAGACCGTCGTCGGCTTGATCAAAGGTACAGTAATTTTCATGAATTTCTGCCATGCAGATGCGCCATCGATCTCGGCAGACTCATAAAGTTCTTCCGGAATCTGCTGGAGCCCCGACAGGTAATAAATCATATTCACTCCC
>ONLM01000190.1 GCA_900318695.1 uncultured Eubacteriales bacterium
AAACAAGAACCATGGGCAAAAGCATAATATATATAACTAGAAATTATTGCGGTTCGAATTATAAGTGCGATAACATAACCATATGGCATATTATATAAATTTTTAATTCCCTAAACCCTTTAAAATTTGTTAGATTGCTGAAAAAATTAAAAGCAATTGACTTAATTGATTCAACGTACTAAAGTGGCCGTTAAGAAGAAGGGGGTCTCCAATGAGGGAGACAGAAGGGAGCATTATGAACAGCTTGGTTATACTCTTATTCGCAGGAGCGTGTTTGCTTGGTGGTTATCTTCTTTATGGACGTTATTTGGTCCGTAAGTGGGGTATTGACGAGCAGGCTGAGACACCTGCAACAAAGTATCAAGATGGAGAGGATTATGTGCCATCTTCAAAGTTTACTGTTTTTGCCCATCAGTTCTCATCAATCGCAGGTGCAGGACCGGTGCAGGGACCAATTCTTGCAGCAGCCTTTGGCTGGGTACCATGTCTGCTATGGCTCCTTTTTGGCGGAATCTTCTTTGGAGCCGTACAAGATTTCGGTGCATTGTATGCTTCTGTAAAGAATGACGGTAAGTCGATTGGAATGATCATTGAGAAATATATCGGTAAAGTAGGAAGAAGATTTTTCTCATTATTCTGTTGGCTTTTTACACTTCTTGTTATTGCAGCTTTTACTTCTATGGTTGCTAGCACTTTTAATGGATTTACAAAGGCTGCAGATGGAGCAGTAGCCCAGAATTTTAATGGTGCAGCGGCGGCAAGCATTTCAATGTTATTCATTGTCGTAGCGATGGCTTTTGGACTGGTACAGAAAAAGTTCCCGAAAATGTCAGAGGTTACGAAAGCAGGCGTTGCAATTGTACTTCTTATAGCGATGTTTGCTGTCGGAATGCGAGTTCCGCTTTATCTCACAGCCCCACAATGGAATTACGTGATCATGGGATATTTGTTCCTCGCATCCGTTATGCCGATGTGGTTATTGATGCAACCAAGAGATTACTTAACAACATTTATGCTCTTAGGAATGATTGTAGGAGCGGTTTTTGGATTACTTGTAGCTCATCCGGAAATGAAGTTAAATGCATTTAACGGATTTGTACTTGTAAAGGCAGATGGATCAACCAGTTATTTATTCCCGACACTGTTTGTAACCATTGCCTGTGGTGCGGTATCCGGATTTCATAGCTTGGTCTCTTCCGGAACGTCATCAAAGACAGTAAGAAATGAGAAAGATATGTTATTCGCCGGTTATGGAGCTATGGTTGTGGAAACTTTGTTAGGAGTATGTTCACTTCTTGTATGTGGAGCGGTAGCAGTTAAGGGAGCCGTTCCTGCAGATCTGACTCCATTCCAGATCTTTTCTCAGGGTGTTGCCGGTTTTCTGGAAAGTTTTGGTGTACCAAATACTGTAGCGAATGTGTTTATGACAATGTGTGTTTCTGCACTTGCATTAACGTCTTTGGATTCCGTAGCACGTATCGGTCGTATGTCTTTCCAAGAACTGTTTGCAATGGATGATGTGAAAGCAGAGAATGCTTCGGCATGGCAGAAATTATTTACAAATCAGTACTTTGCAACTATTGTTACGTTGATTCCGGGCTACGTTCTTTGTCTTGGCGGATATAGCAATGTTTGGGCATTGTTTGGTGCCGCAAATCAGATGCTTGCCGCATTGGTATTGATCGGAATTGCCGTATTCCTTAAAGCAACGGGCAGAAAGAGCAGTGTCCTTTATGCACCGATGGCAATTATGTTTTTGGTTACCTTTACAGCGATTATTTTCAACGTAATTGGTAATGTCAAGGCCTTTGCATCAGGAAATGCAACTTTCCTTGTAAATGGTCTGCAGCTCATTGTAGCGACCTTCTTGATCGGTCTTGGTTTGATTGTCGCCGTGACATGTGTCAAGAAGTTGCTAAATACAGAAGTTGGGTCAGAAAACCGTATAGCGGTAGATCAAAAGAAAACGGCATAAACCGTATTCATTTGCTGATTCCTAATTTTTCATAACTTCCTGAGGACGGGAGGACACCTATAGGTGCCCTCCCGTCTTCACATATATTTTACTTATGTAGTTTTTACAAGTTCTACTTGCAAGTTCTATTTATAAATTCCTTTAACTACTTCTTTTACTGTTATATTTTTGCTCTTACAGAAGAAATGTATCATTAACGCTAACAATATTGTCTGAATAAGATTTCTTCTCTGTCTGTACAGAAAAAAACAGTATTGCAAGAGAAAATATGCTGCTGGATATTTATGCCGGATCAGCGCCATGCGATGGAAGAGCAGAAAATGAAATTAGAAAAAATTTCTTAAAACAATAAAATAAAAGATGTGATCGGTTGAGTTCATGTGTATGGCAAGATATAATAATCACATACTATAGATTCGCAGGAGGTAATGGCATCATGAAGGATTTCAATGAACTCAAGGCATCTGTCAAAAATGAGGGTTTTGGTACTGCATTTTATGATCATGTGAACGGTGATCCCGTGTACCTTTCGCGAGGTGTGCGTGATGTATTTTTAGGAGAAGGAGATATTCAGAAAGTAATCGCTTCGGTGGATCAATTCCAAAAGGGAAATTACGGATCTGCAGAAGACTATGGAAAGACACCTAAGCCGGGGCATGAATATGGTCGTTATGATATTACAGATCTTCCGGCTGAAGAAGGAGAAGACACAGGAGTTTGGATTCATAAGGATGGAAATTCAATCATAGCGTTTTATTATTTTGAACGTTAGATCATAGCGGAGGATGCTATATGGACGCAAAGCTTGGATGGTTGGCACCGGATGGCACCTTAATAGAGGCGGATTGGGGAAGCCATACAACGGTGGCGGAAACAATTATATCTCATCGTGGATGGGATTACGAATTTGCATCACTTCTGTATACAAATCAAAGAGATTTTTTATGTGATAAAGGATACTGTTTATTGCATGATCCGGGACGAAATGATATACAGGCAACGCATATCCGGCCATTAACAAAGTTCCAAAGAGATTTTTTGTTTGATTACTTTGAAGAGCTTGGAGATAAACGCAAAGCGAAGCATTATTTAGTGGATGAATTTTAACATCTGACAAAATGGATGCGTGTTCTTATAGGAACACGCATTTTTTGTTTGTTTCGTACATTGAATGTTTGAAAATGAGGTGTTACGATTGCTAATAATTGCGAGTTTTTGATATAGTTTTAACGAGTTTTAGTATTAAATAAAGCTCATCTTTGAGGATTCTGTATGAAAAAAATAAAGATGTTTCTAAGTCGGTTCCGGCATGCCTGGATTATGATTTATTGGATTATTTATCTGATATGGTTTAACTACCTTGAAAATGACATGGAAATACTTAGAACGTTCCATGTGATGCATACAACTTTGGACGATAAGATTCCATTTTGCGTATTTTTCGTAGTGCCATATCTGCTATGGTTCGTATATATTGCGGCGGCAATTATTTATTTTATGCTGGTAGATAAAGACGACTATTATCGCCTTTGTGCGTTTCTGTTTTCCGGCATGACAATTTGCTTATTTATCTGTTCGGTTTTCCCGAACGGAACAGATCTTAGACCGGTTATTAATCCACATGAGAATATATTTTATTATATTGTAAACCGGATTTATACATTAGATACTTGTACCAATGTTTTTCCGAGCATTCATGTATTCAATTCCATTGGAGTACATATTGCATTGGCCAGATCCACGAAATTGGCGCAGAAACGGTATGGCAGACTGGTTAAGAATGCCAGCCTTATACTTTCCGTTCTGATTTGTGCATCAACATTGTTCTTGAAGCAACATTCGGTACTGGATGTGAGCGGTGCAATCATTCTCGCATCGTTGATTTATGGCTTTGTGTATGGCTATCCGGTATTTCGGGAAAGTCGTACAAATCCGCGTTCCAACAAGCTGCATGCAGTGAAAGAACGATATTAAAATGGAGCAGGTTAGAAAAGTATGAATTATCTCCGCAATGCATGGGGACATTTTAAAACAATCAGTCATCATAAAGCGCTGGTTTTAAAATTTTGTTTTCGTATCGGTTTATATAAACAGGGAATTCTTCATGACCTTTCCAAGTATTCCTGGACGGAATTTAAGACCGGTGTAAAATACTTCAAGGGGACAGGAAGTCCAAATACAGTAGAGCGTCTGACGACCGGGGTTTCACCGGCCTGGCTGCATCATAAGGGAAGGAATAAACATCATTATGAGTATTGGTGTGATTACAATCTGCAAAATAAAAATCAGCTGATTGGGTGCCGCATGCCGTATCGGTATGTAGCTGAGATGTTTTGTGATCGTGTGGCGGCAGCAAAGGTATATAAGGGAATGGAGTACAATGACGCCTGTCCGTGGGAATATTACGAGCCGTCTCGGGATTCATCACTGATTCATCCGGATACAAGAAAAGAAATTGAGGAAT
>ONLM01000195.1 GCA_900318695.1 uncultured Eubacteriales bacterium
AATGTTACTGCGCGAAAGAAATAAGGGAATTTAAAAAGAATTCGTAAAAAAATCCGAAAATAAAAACGCGGTAAAATGTTGCGTAAGAACCGATTTAAAGAGACAGAACAAAAAACCGGAGGAGCCTGGAAGCTTCTCCGGTTTTTCTGTGATTTTGATCCGATTTTGATTCCGGCACGGAAGACCGTTTTTCATATTTTTATAGTCGGAACGGAATGTTTATTTTCCGTCGCACCAGATGAGTTCGGCTTCGTTTACGGCCTTTTCTACCATCGGGAGCATCTCGTCGTAAACGATCTTTTCGGATTCGCGGATCTTCTCCGGAACCGGCTTTGTGACCGGGTGCTTTGCCACGAAGATGGTACAGCAGTCTTCGTATGGCTCAATGGAAGTTTCGTAGGTACCGATCTTCTGGGAAATGTCAATGATATCCTGCTTGTCGAAGGCAATGACCGGACGGTAGACTGGAAGCTCACATACCTCGTTTGTACAAACCAGAGACTGCATGGTCTGGCTGGCAACCTGACCGATGGATTCGCCGGTTACGAGGGCGATACAGTCGCGCTTTCTGGAAATGGCCTCGGCGATACGCATCATATAGCGACGCATGATAATGGTGAGCTCTTCGTGCGGACACTTTTCGTAGATCTTCAGCTGAATGTCTGTAAAGTTTACGACATGAAGGGCAATGGCACCGGAGTACTTGGCTACTTCATTGGCCAGATCGACAACCTTCTGCTTGGCACGCTCGCTGGTGTATGGAGGTGCATGGAAGTAGGTGGCTTCAATGATGGCGCCGCGGCGGGCGATCATGTAGCCGGCTACCGGAGAATCGATACCGCCGGAAAGAAGAAGCATAGCCTTGCCGTTGGTTCCCAGAGGCATTCCGCCGGCACCCGGAATGGTTTCGGAATAGATGTTGATATACTGACGGATTTCTACATGGATGCGAACGTCCGGATTGTGAACGTCAACGGAGGTTTCCGGGAACTTCTCGAGAATGTCATGTCCAAGCTCGGCGTCGATTTCATTGGACTGCATCGGGAAATTCTTGTCTGCACGACGTGTCATGACTTTGAAGGTGAGCTTCTTGTTGCCATAGACAGCACCGAAATATTCCAGAACTTTTTCGGACAGAGTGTGATAGTCGTAGCTGAGATCCATCTGTACCATAGGACAGATGCTTACGATGCCGAAAACATGTTGAAGTGCATCGATGACTTCGTCATAATCGTAATCATCGGTTTTTGCACCGACATAGATACGTCCCCGTTCACGGGTTACGCGAAATTCGCCGTCCACGCGGGATAATTTTTTGTGAATGTCATGGACCAGAGCGTCCTCGAAAACATAACGGTTTTTGCCCTTTGTTCCGATTTCCGCATACTTGATCAGAAAGCTTTGATACTGCATAGAACTCCTTTTATGTGTGCCGCCTTCGCGGGGTAGTGGAAAATGTTTTTGAATGCGTTACGGTGCAACGCACAGGATAATAAGTATTTTCGAGCCATCATTATAACACGAAAACTGCAAAAAAACAGTGCATACAGCAAAACACTGTACGCACTGTCTGATACTTGTTTAATCGTCTTTAAGATGATACGATACTGATTACTCTGTAATAACGTATGGTGTCAGTGATGAGAGGATCTCGTCCATACGGTTTGCATCAGCATGGATATTGAGGTCGATCGGCTTGCTGAGGTCCAAAGAGAAGATTCCCATGATGGACTTGGCATCGATTACATAACGTCCGGATACAAGATCAAAATCAACATCAGAGAACTTAACAAGTTCATTGACGAAGGACTTTACTTTATCGATAGAATTCAGTGAAATACGAACAGTTTTCACGGCGGTTTCCTCCTTGATGAAATGAAATATAGTTATATTTAATTTAGCAATATCAATAGGCAAAGTCAATATGCGCAAGGGCTTTTTGGACGTACAGAATCTCGTATTGTACGGCAGAAAAAGCAGGAGATTGACGGGGCTTTTCGAAAGCCTTTCGAGCCTTTTTAACGGTGGGTTTAGGAAAAGATGATATTAAAAAACAAAAAGGCGGCCATTCATAATTTGGGCTGCAAGGTAAATGCATATGAAGCGGAGGCCATGGCGGCCAAACTGCGGGAACAGGGGGTCGAGATCGTGCCATGGGAAAGCGACGAGGCGGATATTTATATTATCAATACCTGCTCTGTCACAAATATTGCGGACCGGAAGTCACGGCAGATGCTTCATAAGGCCCGGGCCAAAAATAAAGAAGCGCTGGTTATCGCCGCAGGTTGCTATGTGCAGGCGAAGGCAGAGGAACTTATGGAGGATACGGGCGTTGACATTCTTCTGGGGAATAATGAAAAGGGACATCTGATCGAGGCAATTCAGGCGTACGACGCCTCTTTCCATACAGAAGGGGATGGGTTTAACAAGGCCTGTTTTGTACCGGAAATCCGGGAAGAGCAGGACTATGAGAAACTGTCGGCCGGACAGATTGCAGACAACGGACGTGTGTTTTTAAAGGTGCAGGATGGATGCAATCAGTTCTGCAGCTACTGCATTATTCCGTATGTTCGGGGGAAAATCCGTTCCCGCTCCATTGAAGATACACTGAAAGAAGTGAGGGACTTTGCATCCCGGGGATATCAGGAAATGGTACTGACCGGCATTCATCTTTCTTCATACGGACTGGATACTGAAAATCGCAATTATGAATATGCCATGGATCATGAAATTCCGTCTACGGCACTGCTTTCTTTGATTCGTGCCGTGGCAGAGGTGCCGGGGGTGAAACGTGTGCGGCTCGGAAGCCTGGAACCCCGCATTATCACGGAAGATTTTGTGGCGGCACTGAAAGAGATTCCGGAAATCTGTCCACAGTTTCATCTGAGCCTGCAAAGCGGTGACGATAAGACCCTGCGCCGGATGAATCGGCATTATGATACTGCCGCCTTCCGGCATTCTGTAGAACTTCTTCGTGCGGCGTGGCCGGATGTGGCGATCACGACGGATGTCATTGTGGGATTTCCGGGGGAAACCGAAGAGGATTTCCTTTCTTCGTATCGCTTCGTGGAAGAGATCGGATTTTATGAGCTGCATGTGTTCAAGTACTCCCGCCGGGCAGGAACGGCTGCAGACCGGATGCCGGGGCAGCTTACGGACCGGGAAAAGACCCTGCGATCCGAAAAGCTCATCGCTCTGGATCTGGAGAAATCCGATGCCTTCCGGCGCCGTTTTCTAGGACGGGAAGAAGAGGTCATCGTAGAAGAATTTATGAATGTGGACGGTACGGAATATCTTACGGGTTATAACCGCATGTATGTGCGCTATCTGATCCCGTTTACGGACCGGAAAAAGGCAGAGAGTAAAATCGGCCAAATAATAAAGGTAAATGCAAAGGAAATCTGTAAAACGTGCGTACTTGCAATGCCTACTGATTTGTTATAGAATAAATTAAGTTATTAAAAGGACGTGACAGAATGAGCGATTTAGGAAATACACAGATCATAAGACCAATGCAGGATAACAGTCTGGATGTGACCGAGGTGCTCGCCCGTGTATATGAGGCGCTGACCGAAAAGGGATATAATCCGATTAACCAGATCGTTGGCTATATTATGTCTGGAGATCCTACCTACATTACAAGCCACAAGGGTGCTAGAAGCCTGATTATGAAGGTTGAACGTGATGAGATCCTTGAAGAGCTTATGACAACCTATGTGGAGTCGAAGCTTAGTAAGTGATTACATAGTCTTGAAAGTCTGTCCGAACAGGACGGACTTTTTTTAAGGCTATTAAAAGGCAGGAACAGACGGAAATTTTTAATTATCAAGGAATGACATGATTATTTTAGGCCTGGATTACGGCTCTAAGACAGTGGGAGTTGCTATTACCGATGCACTTGGTCTGACGGTGCTTCCGGTAACCACAATCAAAAGAGACCGGGAGAGTAAGCTTCGAAAGACATTGGCGGAAATCGAGGCATTGGTAGAGGAGCGTAGGGTAGAGAAAATCGTTCTGGGCCTTCCTCTTAATATGGACGGTACGGAGGGCGAACGTGTAGAACATACCCGCGAATTTGCGGAGAAACTGCGTCTTCGTGTCACGGTACCGATAGAATTTACGGATGAACGGCTTACTACCATGGAAGCGGCGGAGATTCTCGACGAAAACGGGATTCCGCGCTGTGAGCAGAAGAAGGTGATTGATCAAGTTGCCGCACAGCTCATACTGGAGCAGTACCTCCGTGAACATAAAGAAGCATAAGGTTTTCAAAGGTACACTTTGATGGAACAGAAGAACAGGCCGGCGCAGATACAGCCGGACTCTGACATTTTTAAGGAGTAATTTATGGGAAACAACCACATCATCCTGACATCCGATGACGGAGATCTGGAACTTGAAATTTTGGAAGAAACAACCGTACAGGGAAAAAACTATATTCTGGTCACCGATGCCATCGACGATGAAGACGGCGAATGTTACGTTATGAGAGACACATCCGGTCCGGATGATGCAGAAGCAAATTATGAATTTGTGGATGACGAGGAAGCATCGGCTGTCATGGACGTTTTTGCGACACTCCTGGAAGGCGAAGGAATCACGATTGAGAAATAATAGAAGAGATGGAGAGGGATCTCTGCAGGATATGAAGGATACAAATACGAACGAAGTAACAAACGAAACAAAAAACACAGAAGTAACAGCAAATACAAACGAATCCGGTAAGGAAAAGACGGAGGGCCGTACCCGCCGTCCAAGACAAAGAAGCAGCCGTAAGCCGGCAGCAGCGGCACAGCTGCAGGAAGGTGTGACAGCAGAGGAGACACAGGGAGAAAAGCCGCAGGAGCGAAGCGGCGGTCGTACCCGCCGTGTCGGAAACCGCAGACCTCGAAAGCAGGAGAACAGAGAAGAACAGGTAAAGAACGTGGAAACCGTTGCCGAGACCGAAATCGTTTCGGAAGCACCGGTTGAAAAGACAACTGTTCCAAAAAACAATCGCAGCCGTTCCCGCAACCGGAGAAGACCGGAAGGAGGAAAGATGCGTAAAAACGGAAGCGTCCGGATCATTCCGCTGGGCGGTCTCGATCAGATCGGTATGAATATTACAGCGATCGAAACCGATAGCAGCATGTTTATTATTGATTGCGGACTGGCATTCCCGTCCGATGATATGCTGGGTATTGATCTTGTCATCCCGGATATTTCGTACCTTAAGGCCAATATGCATAAGATCAAGGGCTTTGTGATCACACATGGACATGAGGACCATATTGGAGCATTGCCGTACGTATTACAGCAGATCAATGTTCCGGTTTACGGTACCAAGCTGACCATCGCATTGATCCAGGGCAAGCTTCGGGAGCACGGACTGGATCAGATCTGTAAGACCAATGAGGTCTCTTTCGGTGATCGCGTAAAGCTCGGTGATATGGAAGTGGAGTTCGTGAAGACCAACCATTCGATTCAGGATGCCGCGGCACTTGCGATTTTCACACCGGCCGGAACCATTATTCATACCGGCGATTTCAAGATCGACTATACACCGGTATTCGGTGACCCGATCGATCTTCAGCGTTTCGCAGAGCTTGGTAAGGAAGGCGTTCTGGCTATGATGTCGGATTCCACCAATGCCGGAAAACCGGGTTCTACGATGTCGGAGCGTACTGTAGGACGTGCCTTTGAACGTATTTTCGGTGAGAATACGAACCAGCGTATTATTGTCGCTACTTTTGCGTCCAATGTAGACCGTGTACAGCAGATCATCAACACGGCGGCAAAATACAACCGTAAGGTTGTTGTGGAAGGCCGCTCTATGATCAATGTTATTACCGTGGCGTCAGAACTCCATTATATCGACATTCCGGAAGGAACCTTGATCGATATTGATTCTCTTAAGAATTATCCGGATGAGCAGACGGTACTCATTACTACAGGTTCCCAGGGTGAATCCATGGCGGCACTCAGCCGTATGGCGAGCGGAATGCACCGAAAAGTACGCATTAAGCCAAACGATGTTGTTGTGTTGAGCTCACATCCGATCCCGGGAAATGAAAAGGCAGTCGACAAGGTTATCAATGAACTCAGCATGCTGCATGCCAAGGTTATTATGGAGGACACACATGTTTCCGGCCATGCCTGCGGCGAAGACATTAAGCTCTTATATTCTCTTGTGAAGCCGGAATACGCTATCCCGTTCCATGGAGAATATCATCATCGTCAGGCGGCGGCACAGCTTGCAGAAGCGGTAGGTGTTGATAAGGATAAGTGCCTGATGCTCGAAAATGGTGATGTTCTGGAGCTCAGCAGTAAGGAAGACGGAACCAAGGCAGAGGTAAAGGATCATGTACAGGCCGGCGGTGTATTTGTCGACGGACTGGGCATTGGCGACGTAGGGAATATCGTTCTTCGGGATCGTCAGAATCTGGCACAGAATGGTATCATTGTCGTTGTGCTTACTCTGGAAAAGTATTCCGGTCATCTGCTGGCCGGTCCGGATCTTATTTCCCGCGGATTTGTATATGTCCGTGAGTCGGAGGATCTGATGGAGGAAGCACGCGTTCATGTACAGGATGCGGTGGATGATTGCCTTGTGCGCCATGTCAACGACTGGGGCAAGATCAAGAATATCATCAAGGATTCTCTTGCGGATTTCCTCTGGAAGAAAATCAAGAGAAATCCGGTTATCCTTCCGGTAATTATGGAAGTATAATGCGAACAGAGGAACGGATAGGAGGTTAGTCAGTACATGCAGGAACATGATGCAGTGGAACGTACGGCCGGACTTATGGTGGGGCTGGCATGGCGAATCATTGTTATAGCCGTGTTTATCTTTTGCCTTATGCAGGGTATCCGGTATTGTTACAGCTATGGACATACGCTTTTATATGAACAGGCTATGGAAGCGGAACCCGGTCACGATGTGGAGTTCACCATCGAGAAGGGGGAAAGTACAGATCAGATTGCAGAGAACCTCGTTGAACTTGGTCTGATCCGCAGCAAGGATTCCTTTAAGTTCCAGGCCAAGCTGTTTGAGGCAACCTTCTATCATGGAACCTATACGCTCAATACCTCGATGACAATTGAGAAAATTCTCGGATTGTTAAAAGAGGAAGGCAAGAAAAATATGGAACTGGAAGCAAAGAACCTGATCAGCGAAACGACAGCGGCCGCCGAAACCACGGAGGACAGCAGTGACGTTGGTACAGGAAATGAGGGCTAAGATTTGATCACCAATGAACGATTAGAAGAATATATTCATTCACTGGAGCCCGATCGCAGCAAACTTTTGACTGAAATCCGTAAAGAAGCGCTGGCAGCAGAAGTCCCGATTATTCGGGATGAAACGGCCGCGCTTCTTAAATGTTTTATTACGGCACTTCGTCCGGAGCATATTCTGGAAATCGGCGCTGCGGTGGGCTATTCTGCACTTACGATGGCGGAGGTTATGCCGGAACAGTGTGACATTCTGACGGTGGAAAATTATCCGCCGCGCATAGAGGTCGCTTCTGCGAATTTTAAGAGAAGTCCCTATCGGGACCGGATCACACTGGTGGC
>ONLM01000217.1 GCA_900318695.1 uncultured Eubacteriales bacterium
CGGTCCAAGAGACTGGAAATGTTTCCGTTTTCTGTGAGATATACGGTATCTTTCATGGGAAGTGCAGGCATGGCGCCATCGTGCTCTTTTAAGGCATGAAAGCCTGCGGAAATCATGGATTCAGCTATGTTCGGGCGCGCGGCATCGTGAATCATGACATTGTCTTTGGTATCGGAGATTCCGGAACGAGAGGACAGGATGTCCTGCAGGCCGTGGAAAATAGAAAGCTGCCGGTTTTCGCCGGGAGCAGAAAATCCGGCGAACCTTTCAAGCTGCTGGTTTTCTTTGATATAGTCCAGTATGGTGTCGCGCCACTCCTCTTCTGCTACGATCTGTACGCGATCGATGTATGAAGAGGCAAAAATCGTATCCAGACAGTAGCTGATGATCATTTTATTCTGGACTTTAAGGTATTGTTTCGGAGTGTCGCTGCCTAAACGTGTGCCGCGGCCTCCGGATAAAATTAAGGCGTAGTTCATAGTGATGTATTTATCATTCTAACGTGTCCTGCATCGTACGATCAAGACATTCTGTTTATTTGAGTATCATAGATTCGCTTTTTTTATCAAAGTTCTAAGGTTCTTCAAAGCTTCCTGTGTTTCTATAGGCTGCTCTAGATAAGCAAAAATATCGTCGTAACCGAGCGAGCGGATATAGTGGTTTTTAGAATAATCCGGGAATTCTGCAATCAGGATTGAACGGATATATTCGTAAAACGGATAAGCGGTATCGCTTTCCGGATCGTTCTTTGTGAAGACCAGGGTTTCTATAAAAGCGGACCAGACTATGTAGAATGTAATTTCCTCATAATATTTAGAAAAAATATCCGTATGTTTTTTTAGCCAGCTCAACAGCAAAAACTGCACTGCGGGATGATCTCCGCGGTGCTGAAGTGCATATTCTGTAACGGTTGAATTCGCATGAATATAGTAGTTATATAAATATTCCGGAAGTATTTCAATGCGGGTTGCATAGAAAAACAAAGGATATACGAACAGTGGTTCTTCATAGATTACATGCTCTGGGAAAAAACTGCCGACGGACCGGTAGAATTCTGTCCGGTACAGTTTATCCCAACAACCGTAGGTGAGTCCATTGCCTAGAAGAGTTTGTCGCCGGATTGTATCGTTGGAAAGATCCAGAGTTTGATGCTCTTTATATATCACGCGGGGAATGGAATTTCCGTTATGATCCCGATAGGTACAGTTAAATAAGACCATATCGGCGTCGGCTGCTTCGGCTGTATAATACAATTTTTCGCAGGAATCGGGTTCAATGGTGTCATCGGCATCTACAAACATGAAGTATTTTCCGTGAATATACGGGAGTGCTGCATTTCGAGCCCCGCCCTGACGCACATTTTTATCCAAATGTATGATGATGACGGAATCCGGAGCACTCGCTTCTATTTTTGATAATGCATTCCAAGTAACATTCTGATCATCAGACGCATCATCCACCAAAATAATTTCAAGCGAACGGAGACCAATGGTTTGCTCTTTGATGGAATTCCAGCAATCCACTATGGTTGTTGAACAGTTATGACAGGGAATGATAATGGAGATTAGTTTATTCATGGCAATCAAGTTTATTTATGATGTAAAGATAAATATGCTGAAAAAGGATATAACGCATATTATACTGTCTTTAATACATCAATCAAGAGGTTTATATTCTCCTGCATTTCAGTGGAATGATTGCCGACAAAAAAGCCATTCTCATGAATGTAGTCTGCATGCTCAAGGGCGCCACTGATACTGTAATCAAGAAATTGAAGAGCCCGCTGGCGTGTGAAATTTCCAGCAACAATTGGGCGCACTTCAATATCGGCATTTCTAAGTGCATCTGTGTATATCTTTCTATTTCCCGCTACTCTGGCAGGAAGAATGATAGCAAAACCAAACCAGGAGGATTTACCGATTTCTTTTTGTGTAAGGAAATCGGTTTCAGATTCGATTCTTTCTTTGAATAAAATTGCATTTTTTCTTCGCTGCTCTATGAAGTCGTCTAATTTATTCAATTGTTCAATGCCTGTAGCAGCTTCAATTTCAAGGGGGCGCACATTGAAGCCAGGCATGATAAAGTTAAAGCTTTCATAAAACGGATCATCAAGTTTGGTATATATAGAAGATTCTTTTGGAAGATGTCTGGTCCATCCATGAGAACGGATTGAAAGCATATAGTGATAGAGTTCTTCATCATCCGTTACGTTCATACCACCTTCCATTGTGCAAAGATGATGCGAAAAGTATGTAGAAAATGATCCAATCAGACCAAAGGTTCCAGCCATTTTGCCATTATATGTGGCTCCCATAGATTCACAATTATCTTCAAGTAATAATAAATTATGCTTGTCGCATACTGCTTGAATTGCGTCAAACGCATTGGGATTTCCAAGGAGATTTACCAGCATTACAGCCCTTGTTGCCGGGGTGATAGCCTTTTCCAATGTTTCTGCATCAACATTAAGAGTTTCTATGTTGATATCAACAAAACGTATTTTAAATCCCATTTGTGAGATTGGAAAATAAGTGGTACTCCAAGAAACTGCGGTGACAAGTATTTCATCTCCGCGTTTTAAACGTCCGGAATAAAGAAGGGCTGCCATAGTGAGTAAATTTGCGGAAGATCCCGAATTAGACATGATTGCGTACTTCGAGCCGAATTTTTTCGCGAAAATTTTTTCGTACTGTTTTACTTTTTGGCCCATAGTAAAAAAACG
>ONLM01000197.1 GCA_900318695.1 uncultured Eubacteriales bacterium
AAGATGCCGGTTCCGATAATGGAATTAATGGTTAGTAATACGATTGACCAAAACTTAAGTTTCGTTTTCTGTTCCATAGGTATTCTCCTTTATGTTATTCCCGGATATTTTTTCTCCGAGATGTACACTCATAAATATGGTTGATATTACTTACATTCTTCGACCAATGCCTTAAACAGATTCAGCATGTGATCATCACTTGCATGCATCATTTCAGGGTGCCATTGAACGGCAACGATAAACTTTGCGTTACGATGTTCCATACCTTCAATGGCGCCGTCATCCGCCTTTGCGGTTACGATCATATCTTTTCCGGCGTCTTTGATGATCTGGTGATGGAATGAGTTTACAGCAATTCTTTCTTCACCGAAAATTTTGCGGAGCTTTGATCCTTCTGCTACGGTAACATGATGGCTTGGCATATTTGGGGTATGGCCCTGATTGTGTTTGAGAGCGCCTTCCATTTCGCTGAGATCCTGATATACAGAACCGCCTTCTGCAGCAGCAATGATCTGTGATCCCCGACAGATTCCGAGCACCGGCATATCTTTGGCCTTTGCCAGTCGATACAGCTCAAAATCAAATTCATCTCTTTCCGGACAAACTTCCCCTAATCCACGATGCGGTTCTTCTCCGTAATTGAGAGGATAGACATCCTGACCACCGGAAAGAATCAGTCCGTCACAAAGAGAAAGTGCTGTTTCTACTGCTTCATGATCTGCCGACATTGGTATCATAATCGGTACGGCTCCTGCAGCAAGAACACTTCGTACATAATCACGATTCACATAGGATCTGTGATATCCCGGAAACATTCCGCCGCTGTCGATTATAATGCTGGTTGAAATTCCTATAACTGGTCTGTCCATATGTTCTCCCTTCATTAGACATGTAATAAAACAATAGATATTCGTGTTCGTCACTATTTGTGAAGATTATATCAATGCAAAAAGGCATGCTGCAAATTACTCTGGTTTTCGTGAGAGGAAACTTTTTTTGCAAAAGTATCGTGAGATTTGACATTTTCTTCCAAAATGCTATATTTTTTTTATGCCTTTTCTCTTTTTTATCGTAAGTGTGAATTGGTTGATTTTAATGAAACATAGCATACGTATGCTATACCAGGTGCATAGGAAATGAACGAAATACTTATAGAAATCGGTAAAAAGATAAAGATGTACCGTAAGAAACAAAAAATGACTTTAGACGATTTGTCCAAAGTCATTTTTAAAAGTAAGGCAACGGTATCCAAATATGAGAATGGTGAAATTTCCATAGATATTGAAACACTTTATGATATTGCCAAGGCATTGTCTATTAATGTGGAACAGCTTTTATACACGCCTGTAAATAACAGTGAAATATATGATACCAGTAAAATTCCGCTTTTTTTCAGAGGGTTGACGACATTTTACGGATATTGGTTCGATGGCCGGAACAATTCTATCCTTCGTATGCGGTTTGATGTGAGTCCATCCGAGGATATCAATCAACAAAAATTGATCATGTATATGAATTTTTCTGACTATGAGCATTATCCAATCTGTGAAAATACCTATCTAGGTACAATTAAGCATTTTGATGCACTGAGCAATATTCAGCTCGAAAACAAATATCTTCCTTTGGAGAAGGCCAGTATACAGATACTTGCGTCTTCGCTGAACTACACCTATAAGTGGGGACTTTGGCAGGGACTGTCCACGAGACCGCTTATGCCTATGGCCACGAAAATGATCATCTGTAAAGAGAGAATGGATGAAAATGAAGAACTGATCAATATGCTTAAGATTTCAAAGGAGGATATCCGTCTTTGGAAGCATTATAATATGCTTACCGTGCTTTGAGTTGTTTCCCTGCAGGTTGTTGAGGTAAACAAACATTGCATTGGACACGTATCTGAGCCGCCGCTCTGGATAGTGATTCTTTCACAGTTGAATTTTTCTTTCAGTTCTACCAAAGCTTCTTCTAAGGATAAAGTGTTCTGATAAAGGACATGGAGATTATCTTCTTTTACATGAAATGCCGGATGATTTTTATTTGTTGTAATTAAAACGAACTGCTTGGATCTCGCACAGAAATACCGGATGCCTCTGTACGATTTCTTTTAACTGGCGATCCAGCATGATAGTACGTGCAATTACTCCTTCATGCGTTAAGAACTTGTCATATTGTTTTGTATCAATATGAAGGTGTCGGATTATTTCTACCGCCTTTGAATCCCTGATGCGAGGATTCTTTCTTAACGTCTCATCTGCTTTCACTGCAAGCGGTATCAGTGCGGTTGTCTGAACATCTCCTAGTTGTAGGTTCATCTTTTTCATCCTCCGTAAACAGG
Source organism: uncultured Eubacteriales bacterium (assembly GCA_900318695.1). Lineage (GTDB taxonomy): Bacteria > Bacillota > Clostridia > Lachnospirales > Lachnospiraceae > Oribacterium. Next base: position 2,336 of record ONLM01000197.1, read on the forward strand.
TATTGTCGTATGAAAGAGTCTTTAATGGTTAATTAGTGTTAGTGGTAACTAACTAAACATAGATAGATGATAATACTTATTTTCGGAATTGTCCATTCTATAATGTATAATGATGCATCATTAATGTAATCATAGTGCATTCTTCGGACAGTTTTTCACGCATTCCATGCATAGAATGCACTCCGTTCCATTCACGCGTTTTCTCGAATTATCTGTTACATCCACATTCATCGGACATACGCGCTTGCATTTACCGCAAGATATACATTTTTCTTTATCGCATTTTATCCGTATCAGCGAAAAGTAACTCATCGGCTTTATAAAAATAGTAATTGGACAGATATATTTGCAGAAAGCTCTATTATCCTTAAAAGCAAATGCCAGAATTATACCGGTTCCGTAATACACGATATTCCCGACCACAAACGTCCAAAACATGATACGTTCGATATTTTCGACTTTTAAAAGGAACAATGTTGATACAAATACAAAGGATACGACAAAAGTAATATACCGAATCCATTCAAGTTTCTTTCTTGGCTCCTTCGGTGTCTTATACGGGAGAAAATCCAGGACCATCGCAGTCCAGCAGGCATATCCGCACCATCCTCGTCCAAATATTAATGGACCGAATATCTTTGCAACAGCGTAATGGATGGTTGCTGCCTCGAAGACGCCTGTAAAAAGATAATACCAAAATCCTTCAATCTGCATATTTTCCTGGCGGATAAGCCCCAAGTAGATCAACATATATAAACCGACTAAAAGCTGAACTATACGCCGTGCATATTTGTATTTCTTCGTAAAAAGAAATGTGCCCAATGATATGGATAAACCTATATAACTGAAGTTGAATAGATAAAACAAGTTATCCTTAGTCAGCCATAGTGTTACGGCTACTATCTCAAATACCGCTAGCAATATGACTGAAAAACTGTATTGTTTCATAATCTGATTTTTCATAATCACCGTTTCATAATCTCTAAGCGTCGAGAAATTTAAGTATTTTATTTTCCTCGAAACACCCTGTATTTCTTGTGTTTTTCAGAAAAATAGAAT
>ONLM01000198.1 GCA_900318695.1 uncultured Eubacteriales bacterium
CCGGAGACGGCGGCACTTCAGGATCTTCTTATCTATGTGACGAAGGGACTGTCCATGGTGACAACGAAGCTTCGTGCATTGGGGAAAACGGTGTCTCGGGATGTGAATCATCAGATCACCCTGAACCTTTTTACGACCATTACCAATGCGAATTTTGACAATGAAGCGCTGAGCCGGAAAATCGAGGAGACGCTTGTCGTGAAGGAGAAATTACTTTGCGAGTTGTCTGAGGAAGAACGCAAGGTGCTTCCGGCAGCCGCCCGTTGGAAGGGACAGCGTGAGGAATTTCCGGTCATGGCGTCGGCGGTTGGAGTATTAAGTACGAAAAATGAGGATATCCGTTCACTGCGGGAACTGATCGTCTATGGACTGAAAGGTCTTGCCGCGTACGAAAAGCATGCCAATGCTCTTCTTAAGGATCAGGAGGACGTAGATGCTTTCCTGCAGAGAGCATTGGCCGATACGCTGGATGATACCAAGACCGTGGATGACTATGTAGCACTGGCGCTGGAAACAGGAAAGTATGGTGTTGATGGCATGGCGCTTCTGGACAGTGCCAATACGTCAGCCTACGGAAATCCGGAAATCACGACCGTTTCGCTTGGCGTACGGAAGAATCCAGGAATTCTGATTTCTGGTCATGACCTTCGGGATCTGGAGATGCTTCTTGAACAGACGCAGGGAAGCGGTGTGGATGTGTATACCCATGGGGAGATGCTCCCGGCACATTATTATCCGGCATTTAAAAAGTACAGCAATTTTGCTGGAAACTATGGCAATGCCTGGTGGAAGCAGAAGGAAGAATTTGAGAAGTTTAACGGTCCGATTCTGATGACAACAAACTGTGTTGTTCCGCCAGCGGATTCCTACAAGGATCGTCTTTGGACAACCGGTGCCACCGGTGTATCCGGTTGTAAGCATATTGATGGTGCTTATGGTGAAACAAAGGATTTTTCAGCGTTGATCGAGCAGGCAAAGCAGTGCAAAGCACCGGAAGAACTGGAGCAGGGTACGATTGTCGGAGGATTTGCACATGCACAGGTTTTCGCTCTGGCAGATCAGATCGTAGAGGCAGTAAAGTCCGGCGCGATTCGGAAGTTTGTTGTTATGGCTGGTTGTGACGGCCGCATGAAGTCCAGAGAATATTATAAGGATTTTGCCGAAAAGCTTCCGAAGGATGTGGTGATCCTGACGGCAGGATGTGCGAAGTATAAATACAATAAACTGAATCTTGGTGATATTCAGGGCATTCCGAGAGTGCTGGATGCCGGACAGTGTAACGATTCCTATTCATTGGCGCTGATCGCATTGAAGTTGAAGGAAATCTTTGGACTTTCGGATATCAATGAACTGCCGTTGGCCTTCAATATTGCCTGGTATGAGCAGAAGGCGGTTATTGTTTTGCTTTCCCTTCTGTATCTCGGAGTGAAGAACATTCATCTGGGACCGACCCTTCCGGCATTCTTAAGTGCCAATGTTACCGACGTTCTGGTAAAGAATTTTGGTATTGCCGGCATTACCGATGTGGATCAGGATATGAAGATTCTGATTGGTGAAAACTAAAAATTCAATAATTTTCAATAACTCCATAAAGCGATGCCCGTCCGGTTGAATATCTCAGCCGGGCGGGCATATTGACGTCGCCTTGTTTTGTCTGTTAGGCTACTATAAAAGATAAAAGAAAGCCGGCGGAGCCGGAAACTTAAGGAAGCGGAGCAGTATGGAACAAATATCAATTCAGGAACTCAAGCAAAAATTATCGGATCTTCTTGCACATGATGCTTTGGAATTCATTGATGATCCTGCGCCGGATGCGGTTACGGGAAAAGAAGAGCAGCCGGTTTCTGTGCCGGCGATCCTGATTCCGTATATGATGAGCGATGAAGTGGAATATTATTTCACGTTGACCGGGGCAACAATTACGGGAACGATTCCGCATTCGCTTCCTTCCGGAACGATACTGGAGGTCTTTGATGAGAATGGAGAGCCGATTCGCGAGGATGGAAATGCAAAGGAGACGGCTCCGGCAGAAAACGGAAGCGGCGGCGCTGCAGCCGGAGAAAAATCCGGGAAGGAAGTGCCGGTAAAGGAATTTGCCAGGATGGACTGTGCCATCAGCTTCCGGGATGGCTTCGAACCGCTTTTTACCGTCTGGTTTCAATCGGCGTACAAAAGCGTAAAGCTGTATCGTTATGACCGGGAGGGACATTACTGGACGGAGGGACAGGAGCATATGAAACGGCTGGTGTATATGCTTGGATCGACAGCCGACAAGCTTAAATATCTTGGCCCGGCGTTTCTGAATGAAGAAGAAATGGAGATGCAGGAGCTGATTGGCTTCAAGCCGTTTCGAAACTATAGTCCCATCGAGGAATCCATGGATGAATATTATCATTCCACCAGAGAGGGAATTCGCCGCATGCGGGCGCTTGCTGCGGAGGCCGGTGATGACTGGTTGTACGTTTTCACCTGGCTGTATCAGCTGCTTCCGTTAAAAATTCTTGAATTGTATCTTTCGGATTATCTTATAAGCGAACGGGGCGAGCGGATCTATGAAATTATGCTTTCTCATATCCATGAAATGAATGAATCCTATCCGGATCGCAGTTACGGGGAGGAGAAGGACCGTGAAATACAGAGAAAGCGGGAGGATCTGAGCCGTTTCCTGTATTCCCGAGGTTTTTCCGGAACGTATCCGGCGTTTTCACGTACCCGCACAAAAGACGGGAAGGGTGAATGCATGGAAATCCTCGTAACGGAGGAAAAAAGCTATGCCAAAAAGGTGCTTGACTGGAAAGACTTTGATTTTGACATGGATCTTCTTATAAAGAAAACCGATCACGAAGGACATATTACGCGGCTTAGACTGCGGGATCATCCGCAGGATCCGTTACAATAATATTCAATGATCGCAAGTCGATTAGCGCAGTTTTGAAGGTGTTCGACCATACTTTCGTTTAAATATTCGGATAAAATATGAAAAATTATCAAATCCGCAGCGGGCGGCAATGTTTGAAACGGATTCATTGGTCTCCCGGAGAAGGTAGGTTGCGGCGGTAAGACGGTATTCCGTCAGAAAATGAATAAAGGTCTGCCCGCTTTCCTGCTTAAAGATTCTCATAAAATGTGCTTCGCTGTATCCGCTGATCGCCGCGGCATCGGCAATGCTGATATTTTCACTGTAATGTTCCCGCACAAAGCGAATGACATTTTTCAGCTTTTCTGTATGGTCGTTTGGTGGAAGGGACTCCCGGGAAGAGGCTGTTTGATTCTGGAACAATGCATAGAGGAACAGAAAGAGCTGGCTTTTTACAAGCAGATTATAGCCCGGATTCCGATGACTGCAGGCATCATCCGCGGCGTCCAAACAACGGGAGACCTGTGCATGAAACGGGGTGCCCGGTACAATGGGGCGTGGAAAGGAAAGGGTGCCCTGCAGAAGCTTCTGCAGTACGTTGGCGCGGCACCAGTCATCTTCACAGGTGCTGTCCAGCAGCTCGAGAGAAAAGATTATGTTTTCGTATTCCATGCGCTGCCCGTTTCGTTGTTCGATTTGGTGAAGCTCGCCGGGAAGTACCGGGACAATGTCTCCGGCATGCACCGGAAAAGAGCGTAGATTAACAGAAACCGTCCCTTCCCCCTTTTTAATGTAGATGATCTCCATTTGCGCATGCCAATGCAGATTCACGGATGAAAAATCATCCGGAATCGTACAAAGATAGGTGTTGTAGGCGAATCCTGGCTGTTCATGCAGTTTTGTTTCGTGATATTGGGTATATGCTTCTAACTCCATGCTAGAATTATACTATTTTATGACGATATATTGCAAGAAAATGCACATATAATGCTATTAAAATACAAATATCAGAAAGCTGCGATGCGGGCTTGAAGGAAAATGTTTGAAGAAAAAGGTTTAACCCCGTATGCGGCGGTTTCTAAAGGAAGACAGGTAAACAGGATCTGTGCGTGACCCATGGAGGTAAGAATGAAAACATCATTACGAAACTATACAACGAAGGCATTGGAAGAATGTACCACACTGGAGCTCTTTAATGCGCTCCTTCAGTATACCGGGGATGTGGCGAAGGAACGCGGATACAATGAGGGAAAAAAGAAGCTTTATTATATTTCCGCAGAGTTCCTGATCGGAAAGCTTTTAAGCAATAACCTGATCAATCTGGGATGTTACGACGCAGTCAAAGAGGAACTTGCGGCAGCCGGCCGGAATCTGTCCGAGCTGGAAGAATTTGAGAGTGAGCCGTCACTTGGAAACGGTGGACTCGGACGTCTTGCCGCCTGCTTTATGGACAGCTGCGCGACACTGGGCCTTCCGGCGTCCGGCGTCGGTCTGGCTTATCATTGCGGCCTGTTCCGGCAGAGCTTCCAAAACCGGAAACAGTGCGAAACACCGGATTATTGGCTGCATTTCGGACAGGAAAGCTTTCTTCATCGTACCGATCGTCATTACGACGTACATTTCGGCGATTTCACACTTCGCTCTACCATGTATGAGCTGGATGTAACCGGATTTCAATCCCGTTCCGGTCGTTTACAGCTTTTTGATATTGATACGCTGGATGAGCGATTGATTCACAATGAGATTGATTTTGACAAGACAAAGATCCCGCAGAATCTTACGCTTTTCCTGTACCCGGATGATGGGGATGACGAAGGCCGTCTGCTTCGTGTATATCAGGAATATTTCATGGTTTCCAATGCGGCGCAGCTTCTTCTGGATGAATGCGTAGGCCGTGGCAGTAACCTTCATGATCTTCCGGATTACGCAGCGGTGCAGATCAATGATACCCATCCGACCATGGTGATTCCGGAGCTGATCCGGCTTCTTGTCGAACGGGGCATCGCAATGGAGGAAGCAATCGAAATTGTCCGTAAGGTCTGCGCATATACGAATCATACGATCCTTGCAGAAGCACTGGAGACCTGGCCGCTTGCCTTTCTTGAAAAGGCGGTTCCGCAGCTTCTTCCGATTCTTCGTCATCTGGACCGACTTGTAAAGGATAAGTATGAGGATCCGTTTGTTTATATTATTGATGACGAAGAACGTATCCATATGGCCAATCTGGACATTCATTACAGCCACTCGGTCAATGGTGTTGCCGCGCTTCATACGGAGATTCTGAAGAATACCGAACTGCATCCGTTTTATGAAATCTATCCGGAGAAATTCAATAACAAGACAAATGGCATCACCTTCCGCCGCTGGCTCATGGAATGTGATCCGGCATTGGCGGAACTCATTACCGGAACCATCGGAGACGGCTGGCAAAAAGATGCCATGGAACTTAAGAAACTTCTGGAGCACCGGAAAGATGAAACGCTGCTGCGGCGGATCGTAGAGATCAAGAAAGAAAACAAGAAGCTTCTGGCGGACTGGCTCTATAAACATCAGGGAGCACGGCTGAATCCGGAGACGGTATTTGATGTTCAGTCCAAGCGGCTTCATGAATACAAACGGCAGCAGCTGAACCTTCTTTGGGCGATCCGGACATATCTTGATATTAAGAACGGGACACTTCCGGCTTCCCCGGTTACGGTGATTTTCGGTGCCAAGGCTGCACCGGCATATACGATTGCCAAAGACATTATTCATGCCATTCTCTGCTTTTCAAAGATTGTGGAGGAGGATCCGGAGGTTCGTCCGTATCTTCATGTGGTCATGGTGGAGAACTATAACATTACAGCCGCCGAAAAACTGATTCCGGCCTGTGATATTTCAGAGCAGATTTCTCTCGCCAGCAAGGAGGCCAGCGGTACCGGAAATATGAAATTCATGCTGAACGGTGCCATCACCTTAGGAACAATGGATGGCGCCAATGTAGAAATCGCGGAACTGGTGGGCAGAGAGAATATCTACGCCTTCGGTGCTTCCTCGGATGAAGTGATTCAGCATTATGCGAAAGCGGATTATGTATCCATGCGTTATTACAGAAAGGATAAGGCGCTGAAAGCGGCGGTGGATTTTCTGACCGGGAAGGAAATGCGTGCCGTAGGAGATGCGGAAAATCTGGAGCGGCTGCGTCATGAGCTTCTGCACAAAGACTGGTTTATGACATTCCTGGATTTCACGGATTATTGCGAAACCAAGGCACGGATGCTTGCAGATATCCGAGATGAAATGAACTGGGCCGAAAAGATGCTTGTAAATATTGCCAACGCCGGATTTTTCTCTTCCGATCGTACGATAGCACAGTACGAAGAGGAAATCTGGAAATTACGATAAACCGTGAGAATCGGATTCGGTTTGGGAAGGAAGCCTGCTCGCAGAGCAGACTTCCTTTTCTGCGTCAGATAGAGACGGCATCGGCGGGGAGGGCTATTTCACGATTGCTTCGGAAATAAAAGTAAACTACAATGAGCTTATCCAGTTTTTGTCAGGAGAATCGAATGGAATTTACGGTAGAAAACTTCACCCGGCCTTTGCTTCGGTATTATGATGCGCATCGTCGTATTCTTCCCTGGAGGGAAGATCCGACGCCGTACCATGTCTGGCTTTCCGAAATCATGCTGCAGCAGACACGGGTGGAAGCGGTGCGTTCGTATTATACCCGCTTTCTGACGGTGCTTCCTACGATTCGGGCATTGGCAGAAGCACCGGAAGATCAGTATTTAAAGCTGTGGGAGGGCCTCGGGTATTATTCCCGTGTGCGGAATCTCCATAAGGCAGCGGCTGTCATCATGGAAACCTATGGCGGAGAAATGCCACGAACGGCAAAGGAACTGCTTACCCTGCCCGGAATAGGAGCCTACACATCGGCGGCAATCGCATCCATTGCGTTCCGGGAGGCGATACCGGCCATTGATGGAAATCTCCTTCGGATTTTTGCCCGGCTTACACTTTATGAGGGTAATATAAAGGAAAATGCGGCCCGTAAAGCGGCAGAGGATATGTACCGGCCGCTTATGACAGAACGGCCGGGAGATTTTAATCAGGCGCTTATGGATCTGGGGGCGACGGTCTGTCTTCCGAATGCCGCGCCGCATTGCGAAAGCTGTCCTTTTCATAGCGTTTGTGAAGCCCATCGACGAGGGTGTGAACAGGCGTATCCGAAAGTGCCGGAAAAGAAGGCTCGACGTCAGGAGAAATACACCGTGTTTTTGATTCGCGATGCAGGAAAGCTGCTCCTTCACAAACGGCCGGATAAGGGGCTTCTTGCCGGACTCTATGAATTTCCGAATGCCGCCGGACATCTTACACAGGAGGAGGCACTTCAGTATGTACGTGCATTTGGTTTTGCACCGCTTCGGATTTTGCCGCTTCCTGAGGCAAAGCATGTATTCTCCCATGTTGAATGGCACATGACCGGCTATTTTGTCATGGTGGATGAGCTGCATCCTTTTCCGGAGAAGAGCGCACTGTTTCCGGTAGGGCTTAAAGAAATTCAGAACGTATATTCGATTCCTTCGGCATTTGCCGCATATCGGAAGGCAATTTACGGGATAGATGAGGAAGCAAGATGATCTTTCATTTAAAGACGGACGGTGAGCCGGCCTATATGCAGATTTATCAGACTCTGCGGAATGCAATTACAGAAGGGGAGCTGGGATATCATGAAAAGCTGGGCTCCAAACGGAATCTCGCACTGGAACTTCGCGTCAGTGTTATTACCGTGGCGCATGCCATGGATCTCTTGATAGAAGAAGGCTATGTGGAAGCCCGTCCCCGGAGCGGCTATTTTGTCTCTTATCAGAAGGAGGAACAGTTTCCGGTGGGGAATCCGGTGCTTCGCCCCGATCTGAAAGGACCGGGAGCAGTGACCGATCGCTATGAGGCAGGCGTTGACAGCTTTTCCTATCCGATGCTGGCCCGGACAGTCCGGCGGGTTTTGAGTAAATACGGAGAACGCATATTGGAAAAGTCACCCAATCAGGGATCCCGTGAGCTTCGCCGGAGTCTGGCGGAGTATTTGGCCCGAAGCCGTGGAATCTATGTGCAGCCGGAACAGATCGTAGTGGGAGCCGGTTCCGAATATTTGTACAGCTTGATCATTCAGATGCTGGGGCGGGAACGTCTTTATGCATTGGAAGATCCCAGTTATGAAAAGATCCGGATGGTCTATGAGGCCAATGGCGCTGCCTGTGAAATGCTTCCGCTGGGAACGCATGGAATTCATACAGAGGCTTTGCAGCATAGCCGTGCGTCGGTACTTCATGTCACGCCCTTTAACAGTTATCCGAGCGGTGTGACGGCATCGGCATCGCGGCGACGCTCGTATATCCGGTGGGCGGAAGAGCGGGACGGCATGATCATAGAAGATGATTATGCATCGGAGTTTTCACCTTCGACGAAAGCGGAGGATACTCTGTTTTCGCTGTCGCCGAAGAAACGGGTCATATATCTTAACACCTTTACCAAAACCATTTCGCCATCGGTTCGGATCGGCTATATGGTGCTGCCGGAAGACAAGCTGCAGCGCTTTACGGACAAAATCGGTTTTTATTCCTGCACGGTACCGATGTTTGATCAATATGTTCTTGCGGAATTTCTGGACAGCGGAGAATTTGAACGGCATATCAACCGGATTCGCCGGAAAATGCGTCGGACAGCGGCACCGGTCCGGGGAGAGTAAAACAGAAACAGGAGGGAAGAAGATGCATCTTATCAGAAACATTCGAACCACGAAATTCATCTTTGACATTACGGGGGAATTTTTGCATTATCTCGCCATTGGCGGGCTGATCTGTGCAGTGGATCAGATGGTAAAGTCGGCCATTGATTCGGAACCGGAATCCAATTTCCCACGGGAAATGCCGAAAACCGGCGGTAAAGTGCAGATTATGCGGGCACATAATCCGGGATTCAGTCAGGGACGACTGGGGAACTATCCGGAATTTGTAAAAATCAGTTCGCTTTGTGCCGTAAGTTTTCTGGCGGGAGGACTTCAGCTCCTGACCAAGGAGCATCCGCATACGTATCGTATCCGAAAGCTTGGGATGGCCACGGTCATCGGCGGAGCCATGTCCAATGTGCTGGACCGCATCGTTAACGGGAAGGTTACGGATTACATTAACATCCGCTACGGCTTCCTGAAAAGGATGATTGTAAACATAGGAGATCTTGCCATTTACCTTGGTGGAATTCTATATGTTGCAGGCGCTTTATTTGGCCGAGATGATGGATAGCGGGTTGTCATAAAACTACGGATTTGCTATAATATCGTTTGCTATTGTCAAAAGTATATACAGTTATTTTATGCGGATTTTTAAGAAAAAATAACCGTTGCGTTTTTGGAAAAATGGCAAATCTAGTTGTAAAGGAAGATGTTCCAATGAATAACAAAGCAAAGGGAGCACTTGCATTCCTGCTGATTCTGGTTTTGACGGCCGGATTCTGTTTCCTGGGAATTCACGGTGCAAACGACATCAAGCTCGGACTTGATCTTAACGGCGGTGTATCCATCACCTATCAGGCAGAAAAGGAAAATCCTACTGCAGAGCAGATGTCTGACACAGTTTACAAGCTTCAGCTGAAGGCACAGGGCTATTCTACAGAGGCTCAGGTTTATCAGGAGGGAAGCAACCGCGTCAATATCGATATTCCGGGTGCGACGGATGCCAATGCCATTCTCGCTGAGCTCGGTGAGCCGGGTACACTGCAGTTTGCGGACAGCACCGGAAAGGTATATCTCACCGGCGATGATGTAAAGACCGCAACAGCCGGTATGACCGACGACAATGGAACCAAGAAGTACATCATCGAGCTTCAGTTCAAGGATGAAGGTGCAAAGAAGTTCGAGGAGGCAACCGGTGCAAACATCGGTAAGCCGCTGTACATTATCTATAATGATAATGTTATTTCCGCTCCGACGGTTCAGGACAAGATTTCCGGAGGACAGGCTTCTATTACCGGTATCCAGGATTATGAAGAGGCAACCAGAATTGCTTCCACCATCCGTATCGGTGCTCTTCCATTAAAGCTTACCGAGCTCCGTTCTAATGTAATCGGTGCAACACTTGGTCAGGAAGCCATCAGTACTTCTCTTAAAGCCGGTGCGATCGGTCTTGGACTGGTTATGCTGTTTATGATTGCAGTATATCTTCTCCCGGGTTTTGCCGCATCCATTGCACTTCTCATGTATGTGGGCCTTGAGCTGGTACTTCTTCAGGCATTTGAAGTAACACTTACGCTGCCTGGTATTGCCGGTATCATTCTTTCTGTCGGTATGGCGGTAGATGCCAATGTCATCATCTTCACCCGTATCAAGGAAGAAATCGGTCTGGGCAACACGGTAGAGGATTCCATTAAGGCCGGCTTTGCAAAGGCGCTTTCTGCAATTCTTGATGGTAACATTACAACACTGATTGCAGCCGCTGTACTTTATCTCCGCGGTTCCGGTTCTGTTAAGGGCTTTGCAACAACTCTTGCCATTGGTATCGTTCTTTCTCTGATCACAGCGCTGTTTGTGACCAGAAGCATTATGTGGGCGTTCTTACAGCTTGGCGCAACAGACAAGAAGCTGTATGGCGTACGTAAGGACATTAAGACCATAGACTTCATTAAGTTCCGCAAGATTGCCTATGTAATTTCTGCATGTGTGATTCTTGCCGGTTTTGGATTTATGGCATCCAACAAGGCTACCATTGGAAACCTTTTCAATTATGATCTGGATTTCCAGGGCGGTTCTTCTACAAACGTAACGTTTAACGAAGATATGTCTCTTGAAGAAATCGACAGCAAGGTAAAGCCGATCTTCAATGATGTTACCGGTGGAAATGCATCGGTACAGGCATCCAAGGTTGCCGGTACCAACGAGGTTATTATCAAGACCAGAACACTGTCTACCGAAGAGCGAACCAAGCTGTATAAGGATCTTGCCGATACATTTAAGGTTGACGAGGCAAAGGTTACAACCGAGAATATTTCCGGTGCCGTATCGGTAGAGATGAAGAAGGATGCGGTATGGGCATTTATTATTGCCATCTTCTGCATGCTGATTTATATCTGGATCCGCTTTAAGGATATTAAGTTTGCTTCTGCATCCGTACTTGCACTGACACACGATGTATTTGTTACCATTGCATTTTATGCCGCTTTGAAGTGGGCTGTCGGCTCTACCTTCATCGCATGTATCCTTACCATCGTAGGTTATTCCATCAACGCAACCATCGTTGTATTTGACCGTATCCGTGAGAACCTTGCAGATCCTGCAAAGCGCGGCGATCGGGCACGTTGTGTAAACGAGGCTATTTCACAGACATTGACACGATCCATCAATACTTCATTGACAACCTTTATCAGTGTCCTTTGCCTCTACATCCTCGGTGTTTCTTCCATCCGTGATTTCACCTTACCACTTATGGTAGGTATTGTATCCGGTGCATGGTCATCCATCACCATTGCCGGTCCGCTCTGGTATGATCTTTCTGCCTGGGCAGAGAAGAGAAGAGCGGCAAAGAAGGAAGCGGAAAAGGCTGCCAAGAAGGCAGTGAAGGCGGCTAAGGCTGCCAAGTAATGGACGCTTGAAGGATTCGTTTTCTTGACGAAACCGTATAAAAACGTTACATTAGAGTCCGGCGCACGATGGTGCGTCGGACTTTTTTCATTCTTGTCGAAACAGGAAAACAGAAAGGATATAGAATCCATGAAATATGAAATTGTAGCGGAATCCGGCCGTGCCAAGTCTGCTCATATTGAGACTGTACATGGTACGATCGAAACACCGGTCTTCATGAATGTTGGTACTGTTGCAGCGATTAAAGGCGGCGTTTCAACCGATGATCTGCATATGATCGGAACACAGGTAGAACTCAGTAATACCTATCATCTTCATGTACGTACAGGCGATACGCTGATTAAAAAATTCGGCGGCCTGCATAAATTCATGAAGTGGGATCGTCCGATTCTTACCGATTCCGGCGGATTCCAGGTGTTTAGTCTGGCCGGTACCGGAAGAAAGATCAAAGAGGAAGGCGTATATTTTCAGTCGCATATTGACGGCCGAAAGATTTTTATGGGTCCGGAAGAATCCATGCAGATCCAGTCCAATCTTGGCTCGACGATAGCAATGGCATTTGATGAATGCCCTCCGGCGCTTGCAGATCGAGAATACATTCTGCCATCGGTAGAACGTACTACACGCTGGCTTAAGCGTTGTCAGGCCGAGATGGCCCGGCTGAACAGTCTTGAGGATACCGTAAACAGAAATCAGCTCCTTTTCGGTATCAATCAGGGCGGTGTGTTTGATGATATTCGTATTGAGCACGCAAAAACCATTTCAGAGATGAACCTGGACGGCTATGCGGTAGGCGGTCTTGCCGTCGGTGAAACCCATGAACAGATGTATCATGTACTGGATGAAGTGGTACCGTATCTTCCGAAGGAGAAGCCGACGTACCTTATGGGTGTCGGTACGCCGGCCAATATCATTGAAGCGGTCGATCGCGGTATCGACTTCTTTGACTGTGTATATCCGTCACGTAACGGACGTCATGGCCATGTGTATACACATAAGGGCAAGATCAATCTTTTTAATCAGAAACATGAGCTGGATGAACGTCCGATCGAGGAGGGATGCCAGTGTCCGGTCTGTGCCGGCGTAAAACGTCCTGATGGCAGCATGAGCGGCGGCTATTCACGGGCATATATTCGTCATTTGTTAAAGGCCAAGGAGATGCTTGGTATGCGCCTTTATGTGCTTCATAACTTGTCTTTTTATAATCATCTCACAGAAGAGATTCGTACAGCGATTCGCAGTGGTCAGTGGGATCAGTGGAAAGCCGAAGCGCTGTCCAATTTGGAAATTTATGATCGTGGCGAAGAATAAACGATGTGATTTACAATCACCGGGAATGGCCGGCGACCGGCCTTCTTAAAAATGAGAATACAGTATCAAGCTTTAAGGGGAGACCGTTGCTGTTGCAACGGTCTCTTTGTATAATGAAAACAGTGAAGGAGTACGTGATCATCGTGGCAGAAAAGAGGAAAAGATTTTATGGATGCAGATAAAGTAGAAAAAAAACATCGCGAGGATGTGAAAAATTCAATCGGACGTTTTCTGTTTGTGGGAATCGCACTTTTGGTGCAGCTTGGATGGGTGGTGCTTTTTCTGTTTCGACTGACGGAGCATTATCTTATGGTTTCACTGATCGTCCGTGTACTTACGGTGCTCGTGGTGCTTCGTATTTTTGGAAAACATGAAAATGCCGCGATGAAAATGTCGTGGATCCTTACCATTATGGCTGCGCCGATCCTGGGCGTGGTTCTGTATGAATTAAGAACTCGTTCCAATTTTATAAAGACGGTATCGCGGCGTTTTAACGTGATTGATCGGGAGTTGCAGCCGTATACGGTGGAAGATGCCGAAATTCAGGAAAAGCTTCGAAATCTGGACAGAGGGGCTGCAAATCAGTTTTACTATCTGCGTTCCTATGCAAATTTTCCGGTATATCAGAATACCGATATCCGGTATTACCCGGAAGCATCAGAGGGGTTAAAGGCACAGATTGAAGAGATTCGCAAGGCAAAGCATTATATATTCATGGAATATCATGCCATCGAGGATAAAAACGCATTTCTTGCGTTGAAAACGGCATTGATTGAAAAAGCCAAAGAGGGGGTACTGGTTCGCATCTTTTATGACGATGTCGGTTCCGTCGGTTTTATCAGCCCCGCATTTGTCCGTGCCATGGAGGCGCACGGCATCGAGTGCCGTGTGTTTAATCCCATCGTACCGATCGTGAATCTGTTCATGAATAACCGGGATCATCGGAAAATCACGGTTATCGACGGAACGGTCGGATTTACCGGTGGGTATAATCTTGCGGATGAATACTTTAATATTACGCATCCACACGGTTATTGGAAGGACGTGGGAATACGGATGGAAGGGGAAGCGGTTCATACGTTGACGATGCTGTTCCTTGAAATGTGGAATACCATGGAGAAGTCAGATCGTGATTATGCAAAGTATCTTCCGGAAATTCACTATTCACCGAAGGAGCCGGACGCGTTTGCGGCACCGTATGCGGATTCACCGTTGGATGAAAAGCGGATAGGGGAAGATGTATATTTGAATCTGATCAAGAATGCAAAAGATTACGTATATATTATGACGCCATATCTCATTTTGACGGATGATATGTCTCGGGAGTTGTGTCTTGCGGCACGTCGCGGAGTCGATGTCCGTATCATTACGCCGGGTAAACCGGACAAGAAGCTGGTTTTGAAGATCACGCAGTCCTATTTCGGTTCACTTGCTTCTGCCGGTGTCCGGATCTATGAATATACTCCGGGCTTTTGTCATGGCAAAATGGCGGTCTCCGATGACACGATGGCGGTCATTGGTACGATTAATTTCGATTATCGAAGTCTGTATCATCACTTTGAAAATGCAGTACTGCTGTATCGCTACAAGGCCATTCTCGATATGAAAAAGGATTTTGAAAACTGCTTTTCAGAAAGCATGGAACAGACGGAAAAGTACCGGAGCGGGCGTTCCACAGCCTTGCGCATCGGACATTGTCTGCTTCGCTTTATAGCACCTCTGGTCTGAATGGAATGTTCGAAGCAAAGGGAGGACATCTGCCTTATTTGACAGATGTCCCCCTTTGTATTGTGTTATATATCTGCGGAAAATCGTAAAAATTTATCTGGCGTTGAGTTTCCAAATGTGCCAGAGACCTTTCAGAAGAAGATCCTCATCCAGTGTAATGTTGTGGTGGCAATGACTTGTGATCAGATGGCTGACACCGCCGGTTGCCACGATGCTTGCGGCCTTACCGCCCAGCTCCGCTTCAAAACGCTCCAGGATACCGTCCACGGCGCCGGCGGATCCATAGATGATACCGGAACGCATGGCATCCATGGTCTGTGTGCTGATTACTTTTTTGGATGGTGCCACATCAATGGAAGGAAGAAGCGAGGTACCTGCGGCGAGCGCATTCATGGAAAGTACGACGCCCGGCAGAATGACACCGCCGATATAGGCACCGTTTTTATCTACAACGGTAACGGTGGTGGCGGTACCCATGTTGATAATAATGGCCGGAAGAGGGTACAGATTCTTTGCGGCAACGGCAGCTGATACAAGGTCGGCTGCAATGGTGCCCGGATCATCGATCTGCAGCTTCAGGCCGGTCTTGACACCGGCGCCGACAATAATGGCATCTTTGCCGGTAACCAGTTTCATGGCGCCGGCCAGAACATCCGCAAGTGTCGGAACAACACAGGAGATGATGACGCCGTCAATAGCACGTTCCTTGATGTGGGTGAGCTTCAGAATCTGATCAATATCGGAAGCATATTCATATAAGGTCTTTTTCCGGTTTGTTTCAATGCGAATGATGGGTTCAATCACAGTACCTTGCTCGATACAGCCGATTTTGGTGTGGGTGTTTCCACAGTCTACAGCCAGAATCATGTTGGACTCCTTTCTAGTCTTCGTTTTTTTCATTAAGGTTCTGGGTCAGCTTTGCCGCACGGACAACACGCAGGGCAACCGGAACCAGAATAAGGTTGGTGAGAAGCTCGATCAGGAAGTTTACGCCTACAAGACCGGTAATGACATAAAGGGCAACGCTTTGTGAAGCGCCGGCCCACTGCTTGAGAATTTCCATGAAAAAGACAAACAAGCCGATTACAAACAGGCCGGTATTTACAATCGGAGCGGTAATCGCAGCCAGAAGAACGCCGATTCGAAGGTCCTTTTTGCCGAAGCAGTGTGCCACAACGCCGGAAAGATAACCGGCACAGGTACTTTTCAGAAGACAGATCAGAATCGTTGCGACCGCATTATACTGCAGAAGAATCAAACCGCCGGCATCTGCACCGATCAGTACATTCTTTGTAACAATGGCGCCGAAGACAAAACCGAGAATGGCGCCGGACAAAGGACCGAAGACTATGCCGCCGACGATGATCGGGATCAGAGTCAGTGTGATATTGAAAGGTCCGATTTTAATGAAACCGGAAATGTACTGAAGAATAAAGACCACTGTGATCAAAATGGCTGTGCCGACAAGTTCTTTTGTGGTGAGTTTGTTTTTTGTAGAATAGGATACGTTATTCATAATTACCTCCAGATGCTGTTCGAAAATATGTCAGATATAGCTCTGTTCTATTCATTATTGCATCACATTATGTAAAATACAATTCTATAAATCAACCATTTTTGTACAATTTTAAGAACGGCGAAAAATTTTTTTGATTTCCTTCTTATAATAGGTTTGTACGGTCGAAAAAATTATGCTATCATGACATTGGGCAAATTTTTGATAAAGAAATTCAACAGATTGAAATTATAGTCGGAACAAAATGGAATTATACGAATCAGTCAATACACCTACAGAAAAATTGAATATCCCGTTAAGCTGGCATGATGATTGGGAGCTTTTGTATTTCAAAAAGGGACAATATCGGCTGACACTTAATATGCAGGAATATGACATTGATGATGAATGCATTTGCTTTGTCAACCGGGGCGTTATTCATAAGCTGGAATCGCTGGATCAGAACGGCATCGAGTATTCTCTCCGTTTTGATCTTAATAAGCTTCGCTTTCGTGAGGATGATTTGATCGATGAAAAGCTTTTGAAGCCATTGGCCGAGGGAGAGTTATGCTTTTTGGATCGAGCCGGTGTATCGGAGTTTGGCTTTACACAGGTTCTTCATGCGGTGAGTGAGCTTATCCGCCGGTTCCGTGACTTTGGAGAGCAGCAGGACAGTGAGACGCCGACAAGTCGCCGCTATGTTCTGAAGGGCATTGCAGACGAACTGTTGCTTCGCGGAAAGCTTCTGTCAATCATTGCGCTGATTGACGCATGCGGTATGCTGAGAGATGAAGAAATCACGGAAGCCGATCGTCAGGTCAAGGTTATTAAGGACGCGATCGTTTATATACAGGAGCATTATAAGGATAAGATCTATATTCGCGATCTCAGCAGTCTTTCTGATTTGAACGAACAGTATTTTATCCGTTTCTTTGGAAGTGTCACAGGTGCCCCGCCGTTGGATTATATCAACCGGTATCGTGTGGAACAGGCGTCGAGACTTCTTCGGGAAACCGACAGTAAGGCATATGACATTGCGAAGGAATGCGGCTTCCATAATATAGGTAATTTTATTAAGATTTTCCGTGCCGTTACAGGGCTTACGCCGCATAAATACCGTAAAGCCTACGGCCGGGATGATGGAGAAGAAGAGTAAGGAGCAGTATGACATTTTATTATCCAGCAGTAATTAAAAAAACAGAAAAGGGCTATCGTGTAGATTATATTGATCTTGACCAGTGCTTCGGAGAAGGCCCGACGCTGGAAGAGGCATTGGCGGATGCCCGATATAATGGTGTGACCTGGATTCTGACCGAGCAGGAAGATACCGCCGATCTGCCGCCGCAGACCCATCCGGATGATTACCGCTCTCAGCTTAAAGACGGAGAGGAACTTACCATGATCGCACTTATCATGCCGAGAGAAGGCTGGGACGAATGAAGTGAAGAGATCGGCCCTCGTGTATGAATCGGATTCGTACATGGGAGGAGCGATCGGCCGGTCTTGTGGCGGAGACTAGGGGACGGCATGGAAACGGACATAAAAAAACGGTCCGTCTATATAAAAAGAATTTCATAACGAACTGAAAATTCAATCTTGATTTCAAAATATGGCTATGTTATAGTATCACGGAACTTGAGGAATGTAATGCATCTTTGTGCAGCACTTTACTGGAGGATAACGTGAGTACTCTTCTTAAGAATGCAGCAATATTTACGCGAAAGGGTTTTATTCGACAGGATATTATTCTTTCTGATGCAAGAGTTCTATTTGATTTTCCAAAAAACGAAAAAGTTAATAAAGAAGCATTTGATACCGTTTATGATTTGAACGGTTTGTTTATTATTCCGGGCTTCGCAGATGTACATGTACATTTGCGTGAGCCCGGTTTTTCTTATAAGGAAAATATACGTACAGGAACTCTTGCCGCGGCGCATGGAGGCTATACTGCTGTCTGTGCCATGCCGAACATAAAGCCGGTGCCGTCAAATTATGAGAATTTAAAGCAGGAACTGGAGTGTATCCGGAGGGACGCCGTCGTACATGTTTATCCGTATGGCTCCATTACCGAGCAGCAGACCGGCCGGGGCGCTCTTTCAAACATGGATGAGATTGCCGAGTATGTCTGTGCGTTTTCTGACGATGGCAAGGGCATGCAGGAGCGGGAACAGATGCGTCAGGCCATGATCAAGGCCAAGTCACTTCATCGGATGATTGTGGCTCACTGTGAGGATGAAACGGAATTAAAGCCCGGGGGCTGCATTCATGATGGTGAATACGCCCGTCTGCACCATCATGTTGGTATCAATTCCGCTTCCGAGTGGAAGCAGGTCGCGCGGGATGTGGCATTGGCCGAAGAAACCGGGGAACGGTATCATGTCTGTCATGTTTCCACCAAAGAATCCGTCGCCATCATCCGGGAGGCAAAAAAGCGCGGTGTGCCGGTCACCTGTGAGACCGGTCCGCATTATCTTATGTTTACGGACATGGATTTAAAAGAAGACGGGAGCTGGAAAATGAATCCGCCGATCCGCAGTCGGGAAGACCGGGATGCACTGATCGAAGGGGTGATTGACGGTACCATTGACTGTATTGTTACGGATCATGCCCCGCATTCGCAGGAAGAGAAAGCAAAGGGACTGGATGGGTCCAGCTTCGGTATAGTGGGACTGGAAACCTGTTTTTCTGCAATGTATACCCATATGGTTTTACAGGATCCGCGTCATCCGGGTTCCGGGAAAGGTGCAATTCGTCTTGAAAAGCTGATTGAGCTTATGAGCGTAAATCCGAGAGAAGCGTTCTCTCTTCCGGGACCTCGGTATGTGGAGGAGGGTGCAGCTGCGGATCTTACGGTGCTGGATCTTACAAAACGCTGGACGGTGGACAGCAGCCGATTCTTTTCGATGGGACGAAGTACCCTGTTTCAGGGTATGGAACTTGTCGGCGAACCGGTTATGACGTTTGTAGATGGAAAACCGGTATATAAGAGAGCAGAGTAGGGAGATAGCAGAATGAAGGACATAAAATATACGATTCTCTCCAATGAGGCATTGACCCGGGATGTATACCGGATGGTGTTGGAGGGAGATACGTCAGAGTGCATTAGACCGGGACAGTTTATCGAAATCCGGATTCCGGGACGTTATCTTCGCCGACCGATTTCCATTTGTGATTATGAAGAAGGAAAACTCACCATAATTTATAAAGTGGTTGGAGAAGGCACCATGGATATGAGTACATGGAAGGCGGGACAAAGCCTGGAGGCACTTTGTGCACTTGGCAATGGCTACGACATATCGGCGGCACCGGATCAGCCAGTGGTTACGGGCGGCGGAGTGGGCGTTCCGCCGATGTATGCTCTTACGAAAGCGCTTCTGGCAGCGGGAAAGCATCCGCGTGTTGCTTTGGGTTTTAACACGAAGGATGAAATCTTTTATGAAGAAGAGTTTAAAGCTTTGGGTGTGCCGGTTTCGGTTACAACGGTAGACGGAAGCTATGGAACCCGGGGCTTTGTGACATCGGTACTGGGGGATGCGGATTACGCTTTCTGCTGTGGACCGGAGCCGATGCTGAAAGCCGTGCACCAGTCGGTTCACGGAGGACAGTTCAGCTTTGAAACACGTATGGGCTGTGGCTTCGGCGCATGTATGGGCTGCAGCAGGAAAATGAAGAGTGGCTATAAACGGATCTGTAAGGACGGACCGATTTTTCCATGGGAGGACATTCAATGGTAGACATCAGTACGAATCTCAGTGGTATTCATTTGGACAATCCGGTCATTCCGGCTTCCGGAACTTTTGGTTTTGGACGAGAGTTTTGGGATCTCTACGATTTGGATGTTCTTGGCTCGATTTCCTTTAAGGGAACGACGGTGGAAGAACGATACGGAAATCCTCTGCCACGCATTGCAGAATGTCCGCAGGGAATGATCAATTCAGTGGGGCTTCAGAATCCCGGCATAGATGAGGTAATCCGGCATGAGATTCCGGAATTGGCACGGCATTTTCATAAGCCGCTGATTGCCAATGTTTCCGGATTCAAGGTTTCGGAATATGTTGCACTTGCTGAGAAAATGGACCGGGTTCCGGAGGTCGGCATCCTGGAAGTGAATGTTTCCTGCCCTAATGTGCATGGAGGCGGTATGGCCTTTGGAACCAGCTGTGAAAATGTTGCCGAGGTGACGAGGGAAGTAAAAAAGGTCACCCAAAAACCGGTTTATATCAAGCTTAGTCCGAATGTGACGGATATTGTAAGTATTGCAAAGGCCGCGGAAGAGGCCGGAGCGGATGGGCTGAGTCTCATCAATACACTGCTTGGCATGCGCATTGATATTCAACGCCGGCAGCCGGTTATCGCCAATAAAATGGGTGGGTTTTCCGGTCCGGCCATCTTCCCGGTGGCGGTGCGTATGGTATATCAGGTGAGTCATGCCGTACAGATTCCGGTCATTGGCATGGGCGGTGTGTCGAGCGCCCGGGATGTTATCGAAATGATGATGGCCGGTGCGAGCGCTGTGCAGGTGGGTGCGGCAAATCTTGTGGATCCGTATGCCTGCAAGAAGATCGTGGAGGAACTTCCGATACTTTGTGAGAAGCTTCGCATTACGGCACTCCATGACATCATTGGCTGTGTCTCATAAACATATAGTCCATTGCGTAAGCGCAAGATTTGCTGCTTTTGCCCCGTGCATTATTGATATTGCGGCAGTAAAAAACTGCGTCAGGGTACAACGTTGGGTTTGAATATAAGGAAGAAGGAGAAAAATATGGGTAAAGACGTCATTATTGCATTGGATTTCCCGGGAGCAAAGGAAACCATGGAGTTCCTTGATCGATTCACAGACCGGAAACCATTTGTAAAGATTGGTATGGAGCTGTTTTATGCGGAAGGTCCTTCTATCGTGCGGGAAATCAAAAAGCGCGGGCATAAGATCTTTTTGGATCTGAAGCTTCATGATATTCCGAACACCGTAAAGGGCGGAATGCGGTCGCTGCGGGATCTTGGCGTCGATATGACCAATGTGCATGCCGGCGGTGGTGTGGCCATGATGAAGGCGGCGGTTGAAGGGCTGACACGGGAAGACGGCACGCGGCCGATTCTCATTGCCGTTACCCAGCTTACTTCTACATCACAGGAGACAATGACCGGGGAGCTTCTCATCGACCGACCGATTGCGGATGTGGTGGCAGAATATGCAAAAAATGCAAAGCTTGCCGGACTGGATGGCGTCGTATGTTCTCCGCTTGAGGCCGGACGGATCCATGAAGAGGCAGGCAGCGGTTTTATCACGGTAACGCCGGGAATCCGTTTTGCCGGGGATGCCAAGGGCGATCAGGCCCGCATTACTACACCGGAAAAGGCAAAGGAGATCGGATCCGATTATATTGTTGTAGGACGGTCCATCACAAATGCGGCGGATCCTGTGGCTGCGTATGAACGCGCCATGAAGGAATTTACCGAGTAGAAAGAGGCGATTTTCGGGGGATCGGACAGTAAAAACCGCAAGTGAGAAAAAGCAACATACAGGACGCCCGGGGAAGAATCCGGGCAGGAAGCACGAAAGGAAAAACGAGCATGACAACGAAGGAAGATATTGCAAGAGGACTTTTAAAGATCAAGGCTGTATTTTTAAAACCGGAGGACCCCTTTACCTGGGCCAGCGGTATCAAATCGCCGATTTATTGTGACAACCGTCTGGTGTTAAGTTACCCGGAGGTCCGCACCATGATCGAAAATGCGATTGCCGAGAAGGTGCGGGAAATGTATCCGGAGGCAGAGGCATTGGAAGGAACCAGCACTGCCGGCATAGCGCATGCTGCAATTGCGGCGGATAAGCTTTCTCTTCCAATGGGGTATGTTCGCGGCTCTGCCAAGGATCATGGCCGTAAAAACCAGATTGAAGGACGTCTTGAAAAGGGCGAAAAGGTTGTTGTCATAGAAGATCTGATTTCCACCGGCGGTTCCGTACTTGACTGTGTGAATCCGCTTCGTGAGGCCGGGGCGGAAGTGCTGGGCATTGTATCGATTTTTACCTATGGCATGCAGAAGGGAATCGACCGGCTTCGTGAGGCCGGAGTAGAGAATACCAGTCTTTGTGACCTGGATACCTTGGTTAAGGTTGCGGTGGAAGAAGGCTATATCCGTCCGGAAGACGAGGAAAGGCTGCTTCGTTTCCGGGACAATCCATCCGACGAATCCTGGATGAACTAACGTTACCGGGGCGGGCGGCAGTCTCCGGAAGAGCCTCTGCCGTGACGCCTTTGTTTGATATGCATTTACTGGAAGGAAGAATTTGTCATGAATCAGGCAAGAAGTGTAATCAATATTCT
The DNA here is from genome assembly GCA_900318695.1 of uncultured Eubacteriales bacterium. GTDB lineage: Bacteria > Bacillota > Clostridia > Lachnospirales > Lachnospiraceae > Oribacterium. Next base: position 22,335 of record ONLM01000198.1, read on the forward strand.
TGATCTTACGTTAGAGGAACTCGACCATCTTATGGATGTTGCCGATGATATTGAAGCGCATCCGGAAAAATACTGGGATCGTTGTAAACATAAAAAAATCGCTACCCTATTTTATGAGCCTTCCACACGGACAAGACTGAGCTTTGAAGCGGCCATGATGGAATTGGGCGGACAGGCATTAGGTTTTGCTGGGGCATCCAACTCCAGTGCGTCCAAAGGCGAGTCAGTGGCCGATACGATTTCGGTAGTATCCAATTACGCCGATATCATTGCCATGCGACACCCGAAGGAAGGTGCGCCGGTGGTGGCGGCACAGCATACGACGGTTCCATTTATCAATGCCGGCGATGGCGGTCATTTTCATCCGACACAGACGTTGGCAGATCTTCTTACGATCCGTCGGTCCAAAGGAAGTCTTGAAAACCTGACCATTGGTTTTTGCGGCGA